>JALSOU010000001.1 GCA_026986305.1 Thermoplasmata archaeon
GTTAAAGACTGGCAAGGAGGGTGGAAAGGATGAAAAAATACACCTATACTGTCGGACATGTTATATATAACCTTTTAAAGTTTTTCATTCCTCTCATTAGTATGGCTATTGTTTTTACGTCCTTTATGATTCCGAAAGAAAATTTTATATTAGGATTTATAGTTATTTTATTCTTTTCCATATTTCTTCTTATTTTAATACTTGTTTATACCTACTTTTCAGATAGGCCAGACATATCTGGAGAATGGATAATAGATGAAAAAAAGGGTATAATCGAAATGCGCAGGCCTAAAGTGGGAGATAATAAATATAAAATATCTGAGATTGAAGAAATAAGGTACTCTAGGGAAGGTTTGCTATATTTGAAACTGAAAAACCACAGCCCTCTTAGTTTTTTGTATTTTAAGATATCAGAGGAAGAGAGAGACAACTTTGAAAAAGAAATGAAAAAACTTAGCGAAAAATATGGGTTCACCTTCATAGTTTTGTGGAAAAGAAGGGATGTAGATACAGGCAAGAGTATAGATGAGATAATAAAAGAAAGGTCGAAAAAGTCCGGAAGTAGGAGGTGAAGGGATAGATACGATTTTGAATTTAATTAAAATTTGCAATGATGAACTTATGGTAAAAGACAAAAAAAGAAAAGAATAATGCTCCTCAGAAGCTCTGAAACAACAAACATTGTTAGATTATGTGATTTGATACGGGAAATAAAGGGATTTCCTCCATAGATGAAGATAGAGGAATATGGAAGTGTACTCGGTTATAGAAAATGGGAAAAAGAACTCTTAAAGAAAATAAAATATAAAAAATAAACAAAAATTGCGATACATTTATATACTAGAAATACATAGTCATACTTGTGGTACAATGTCAGTCATGCTCTCAATAAGGTTGCCAGAGTCTCTCGCAAAAGAGCTGGAGGAGATATCCGCATTTCTAGATAGGTCCAAATCATACATAGTAAAAAAGGCTCTGGAAGAGTATTTGGAGGAATACGCAGATTATTTGATATCTATAGAGCGCCTTAGGGACAAGGATGACAGGATAATATCTTCAGAGGAGCTGAGGGAAGCGCTTGACCTATAAGGTTGAGTACAAACAGTCCGTGATCAAAGACCTCAGAAACATAGATAAAAGCACGGCAAGGAGAATAGTCGAAAAAATAGAATCAGAGCTCGGAGAAAATCCAGATAAGGGAACTCCTCTTTCTGGGCAATTTAGTGGGCTTTACAAGTACCGCATAGGAAATTACAGAGTGATATACTCTAAAACAGAGAACGGTATATTAGTTCTAAGAATAGGACACAGAAAAAAGGTTTATCGCGGTAGGATTTGAGGAAAAATTTAAACAAAAATTTGCACTTAAAGAGCTGAGGGGGAGTGAGCAAAGTCACACCTTTGCGAGCAACCCTCAGGCGAGCAAAGCGAGCGCTGAGGGGGAGAGGAGCGCGGTTACGCCCGTGCGACTTGTACTTTTTCATGGAAAAAGTCCCTCCAGAAGCGGCGAACAAAGTGAGACGCTGAGGGGGAGATTTGAACTCCCGAGGGCAGAGCCCACCGGCTCTCAAGGCCGGCGCCTTTCCGGGCTAGGCTACCTCAGCACTAGGCTCACGCTTAAGCAAACAGTATTAAAAAGATTGTGGATTCACCCTTATGAAGGTCAGATTGAAAATAAACGGAATGGATAGAGGATTAATAGAGGTTGAAGATGGAATCACAGGCACAGAACTTGCCAGAAGACACAAAGCTCTGCCTCCGGTTACTTTAATGAAGATAAATGGAAGATTCACCCCACTGCCTGAAAAAATAAAGGACGGAGATGAGGTGGAGCTCATAGTGACCTCTTCAAGCGGTTAAACCTCTCGTGAAGATGCGCCAAAGATGCGATGTCATCGTATAGCTCAGGCATTATCTCAAAGGTTATGAAAAGGAGTATTATCAGGGCTATGAGGCTCCCTCCCTTTCCTATGGCATTGTGGGCAGTCTCAAAGTCGGTTATATGGTAGTATGTGAGATAAATCACTCCAGCATTCCTTATGAGGTTCAGGAAGTAAATCACAGGTATATTCAGGAGCAGGGCCTTCTCCTTCTTCCTCCAGTCAGAGCTGGAAGCAACGATTATTCCAAAGGCTATGAGTATGCTCTGTATTGCGGTGCATGCGAGAACTATCCTTATGTTTGCCTGCGGAACAAGGGCCCCTATCTCATTCACCATGTCTGTTTTGTACCATAGGGAGTTTCCGAAGTAATCCACAGGCATAACTGTGAAGGAGTTTCCCGTCATCAGATTGAAGAGCCATATGCTCTGTCCTGCCACCACAGAGATAAGGGATCCAGCAAGTATGGGTATTCTATCTATCAAAAAATACGGGAATCCAGCTAAGAAGGCCGCGCCTGCTATGAATTTAAGCCCTCTGTGCTCCTCGCCAGCTCTGTATGAAATTATCTCATGATACGCGAGGTAGAAGAAAAACGGGAGGGCCATGAGGCAGAAAAATGCATTTGTGAAGTCCCCGACCCCTAGGAAGTCAGGAGCCTGTGTTGGCCAGTAAATTCCCAGAAGAATCCAGCCAGAGGACCTGAATAGATGCCTTTCCTTTTTTCCGTAATAAAATCCGATTCCCTCAAGTATAAGGCCGAAAAGAAGGATAAAATCAAGGGCTAACCTCAGCATTCTCATCTCTCCTGTCCAGTATATGATGTACTATTACTATTGCCTGATAGGTGTGGAGGCTGTTTTTTCCCAGACTTATTGTATTTGCATTGAATTTCTTCACTAAGCTTTCCTCCTCTTCTGTGAGGTCCATATGGTCTCCAAGGACAAAGGTTGAGTTTTGATGGAATTCCACCTCGTATGCGTCTTTACCATCCTCTTTCAGATAGTATATGGCTGAATCTTCTGCTGCAGTTTTGAGAGCGCTCTCCAAGTCCATGGAATCTATATATATTCCGGGAAGCATCTTTTTACCAGCTTTATTCCTTATAAGTGCGTTCCTTATCGCAGCGGCCATGTTCCTCTCATCAGGGAACAGATACTTCGCTTCAGAGCCTATTATTCTGAGAAGAACAGAATCTGAGAAGAGTATCCATACCTCCACATCTTTCCTGAGACTGTGAGATAAAAATAGGGCTGAGGAGGAAGAGATGGCCAGTATATCCATCCTTCCAGCTCCGGGGAGGTCATCTAGGCTGAAATCGCCGTTTCCCTTTGCTTTGTGGCTCACAATGAGGAATCTCCTCATGATATCACGATATCACTTCGTTAAGCCTGCCAAGCTCCCTTGCCATCTTTATCTCCCTAGCTATCCTCTGACCTGTGGACATTCCGGGCTCTATGAGGTCCGCGTATGGAGAGCCAGATATGAATGGATTCGTTCCAGCCACTATTCTGGAAGATATCTCAAAGACATAGAACTCAAGCTCATCTGTGACTATGGATTCAAGGCAGAATGGACCTATCATGCCGCCGAATAGTTTTAGGGAGCTTTCAACAACTTTCTCAGCTATCTCAAATGCTTTGGGAAGAAGGGACTCTCTCAGGACAACAGGGACATTTCCAGTCACGACAAATGAGGGGAATATTCCCATCTTCTTGAGCTCCTCCTGAGCTCCGAGTTTGTATATCTCATCTATGTTTGACTCATCTCTCCTGTCTATGCTCAGCATTTCCAGAGTGCCCTTTGATAGCTTGTAGCCCTCTTCCTTTATAGGGGAATAGAAGAAGTGCAGATAATATCTGGTTCCGAGTATGTACTCCTGTATGCTGTACTTCTTTGTCCAGTCTATGCCTATCTTGAATTCTGCGTAGTTTTTGGCGATGAAAAATCCTTTCCCTCCCTTCGCTCCGTGGTACTTCACAAGCACAGGCCTGTCTATATTCCTCGGGTCCTCTATCTTTTTTGGCATCTTTATTCCTGCGTGTTTCTCCAGCCATTCCCTCTCCTTTTCCCTGTCAGATTCCCATTCCAGCACATTCCTGTTTCCGAAGGTTGGCAAGGGAAGCTCTTTGAACCTTGAAGCACCAAGGTACTCAACAAAGGACCCGTGGGGTATGAGAATGGCATTTCTGGCAAGAAGCTCGTCTTTAAGGTCAAAAATCTCATCGTAGGAATTTACAATAAGGAATTCATCTGGTTTTCCCAGAGGGAAGGCATCGTAGAACTTAGCCCTTTCTTTTATGGCTATTCCAAGGGTTTTAAACCCCTCTTTCCTCGCTCCGTTGAATATCTGCAGGCTGCTGTGGGAGCAAACGGTTGCTATGGTCAGTTTATCCTTGTCATATTCATCAAGTATCTTTTCAATATCCTTTTTTGATACCATATAGAGGGATACAGCGGAGGGATTAAAAGTTTTCGAAGCTATTTCAACTGCCTTCCAACCATCTCATCAGCGATTTTCAGGAAATCCTTCCTTTCTTTCGCAGGTATAGTGCATCCTGAGGCTATGTTATGCCCGCCGCCATTTCCCCCTACTTTTGCCGCCGCCTCCCTGCATACTTCTGTGAGATTCAGTCCCTTCGATACCAGATATTTTGTTCCTCTGGCAGATATCTTCAAGCTGTCATCTATATCTGTCAGGGCAAAGACAGCCTTCTCCTGATTGAGAAGGTATTGCATGCCTATGCCAGCCTGAGCGCTCCCCACTTCTTCGCCGTATGTCCAGAACCACTGTATATGCTCCATCTCTCTGGCACCGTTCTTTTCAAGGGTCAGAAGGGCTTTCATCAGCTCACTGTGGTATTCCTCATGCATCTCCTTAGCCCTGTAAAGCGAACCCTCATCTCCGATTCCCATGGAAACCCCTATTCCCGGGTCCTTTTTGGAGGTAGCTTCCATGAGATCAGCTATTTCAGACACATAGATTCCCATTTTTCTGGATAGGTATCTCCATGTTATAAGCTCATCCACAACATCCGCTCTGCATCCCTGTTTAAGCAGCCTTATGAGAAGAACTGAGCCCAGCCTCTTTTCCTCCTCTTCTGTTAGTTCAGACACTCTCTTTTCAGGGTCTATCTTCATGGATTTTATGAGCTCCTCTGCCCTATCAGCTCTTCCGCTTATTTCCCTGAAAAATGGGTCCGTTGATCCAGCCAAGGCATCTTTAAGGGATGTGTTCCTTAGGTTCAGGGATTTTTTTCCCTCTATGGTTCCTTCGCTTTCTCCAAGCTCCGCAACTCTTTTGTTTATTCCCTTGAAGCCCCCTACATGCTGCCTATCCCCTGTGCTTCCTGAGAGCGATAGGTATGCTAGGTCTGAGTTTGATGGGTTTATTGCTAGGGAGAGGAGAAATGCCATCGTTGATCCTGAAGCCTCACTGGTGCCGTCTATCCCATACCTGTGTGAGTTTATCTCCAAGACTTTTCCCTGATATTCCTTTGGGCTGTGATGGTCCAGAACTATTATATCCTTTCCTAGGGCATCCAGCCTTTCTATGTCACCGCTGCCCATGTCCAGAAAAAGTATCAGAGAGTCGTTCTCTTTCTCTATCTTTTCTATAACCTCGTCCCTTACGCCGCTGACTATGGATAGGTGAAACTGCACATCCTCCCTTATAAGGGCCTTGGCAACGATGGAGGCCGCCGAGATGCCATCAGCATCGTGGTGTGAAAAAATCCGTACAGAAGAATCGGAAAAAAGTAGGGTTTCAGAGGCTTTTTTCAGGTCCGAAGCCAGCTTTTCAGGAATCTGGAGCCTGAGCATGTCTCTCCTTACTTGACCTCAAGCTCCGCCCTGTCTATGGAGTACTTCCAGTCCTCAGGAAGCTCCCCAGTCCTCTTGTAGTATCTGGCCAAGCGCCTTATCTTCACCTCTATGAGCTGCAATCCCCTTCTGTTTGATAT
>JALSOU010000002.1 GCA_026986305.1 Thermoplasmata archaeon
AAACGCCTGTCCCCTTACCTGAGATCCAGCTTTACGGGGAAAGCGGTGATATGAGAGATGTGATAATGGTTCTTGAAGACGGAATGAGGGCGGAGAAAGCTGCCCATGAGTTCTACAGTTCTCTCAAAGAGAGGTTCAACGATGAGAAGATAAGGAAAACCCTGCATTATCTCTCAATCATGGAGCTTGACCACTACGAAATACTGAAAAAAGAAAGGGACGAACTGGCTGAAGTTGAGGATATAATGGAAGACGGCAGCTTTGTGAATTTGGACGGCATGTACTAGGTGATGCCATGAATCTGGAGGAATTTACACTGAAAGAGCTCCTTGAAGCAGCTATAAAGAGTGAGATAGAGAGCAGGAAGGTATATGGAAATCTGGCTAAAAGGGTTAAAAATGCCCTTTTAAAGGAGAGACTGGAACTTCTGGCTAAGGAAGAGGAAAAGCACGAAAATGCTCTTAGAAAGATATTCTCCATGAACTTCGGCGATGAAAAACCGCAGATGCCTGAAAAAATCAGGGTCCCTCTTCCAGAGGTGAATATAAGCAGCGAAAACGACCCTATAAGTCTTGTTCTGGAGAGCGCCATGGAGGCAGAGAAAGCCTCTGAGGAGTTTTACAGGAGCCTAGCGGAGCGCTTTGAGGGCGATGTGTATAACATGCTTATAGTCCTCTCAGAGATGGAACACACCCACTATCTGATAATAGAGACAGAGTACAAGAACATGAAGAGGTTTGAGGACTACGACTCAATATGGCCCATGATGCATGTGGGGCCCTGATTAAAGTGCGTTGAGCCTCCTTATCAACTCTTTCAAACCCTTTTCATCCATTCCTATGATTTTGGCAGCTGTTTTAAGACTGACTGTGGATGCCATGTGTCTCACAGCAGGGTTTTTCAGCGGAGTAAAACCTGCATCAACCAGAACATCTATTGCTTCTGGCTTATTTTTTATTATTTTTCCGACATTTGTATTCTCATCTATGAGTCCTTCACAACCCACATCATCCATAACCGGGGGTTCTGACCCTTCTTTAACCTCTATTTTCAGAATAAAACCCCCATCCTTTTCCTGAAGACTGCAGGCATATCCTCTATCTTCCAGAAGAGGAATCATTGACTTAAACGGCTTGTCACCGATCACCTCCAGAACATCTCCTGGAGAAAGGCCCTGTAAATTTTTGATTATAGCCTCTGCTGGCCCAGGTGCGTCCATTCCTCTCACATCAAGACTTTTTATGCTCATGAGTGTCCATTAAATACATAATTAATAAGAATAACGGACAAATATGTCCATCAATGAGAAAGTATAAATACATCATTCCATTAGTAACAAGCATGGAAGGAGAAATTGCACCTGAGTTCTGCTTGCCAGATTCCGATGGAAAAGAGCATTGCCTCAGAGATTTCAGGGGAAAATGGGTGGTGCTTTACTTCTATCCAAAGGACAACACCAGCGGATGCACCAAAGAAGCCATAGGATTCACAGAGAAGAAGGATAAGTTTGAAAAACTGGGGGCTGTCATCATAGGCATAAGCAAGGATTCCCAGCAAAGCCACAGAAAATTCATTGAAAAGCGCGGCCTGAAAATACTGCTCCTGAGTGATGAAAACCACGAGATAATAGAGAAATACGGCGCATGGGGCAAGAAGAAGCTCTATGGAAAGGAGCACTGGGGTACTGTGAGGTCCACATTCCTGATAGATCCTGAGGGAAAAATCGTAAAAGAATGGAGAAAGGTGAAGGTCAACGGGCATGTGGATGAGGTTCTTGAAACACTGAAAAGCATGCTTTCTTAGATTTCAATCACCTTTCTTCCTTTTTCATGTATTTCTTTGTAAGCACCTCTCTTATGGCCTTTGCCCTTTTCTTCCCGATTCCTTCCACTTCCATGAGCTGCTTTTCAGAGGCAGTCATTATCTTTTCCACAGTTCCGAAGTGAAGTAGAAGGCGCTCCGCCATGGTGGCCGATATTCCGGGAAGCCCTTCAACTATGAACCTCTGCATCTGATTTATTCCCATGGCCCTTTTATCCCCCCTTCTTCCAACACCTTTCCCTCCTTTCTGCTCCCTTCTCGCCATGGAATAGAGGAGCTTTGCGGTTTCCTGAGGGTTTTTAGTGAAAAGAACCGAGCAGCGATAATCGCCTATGAGTGAGGCTATGGCCCCCATTATGGCATTCTCAGACAGCATGCGCTCCGTGAACAGCCCCTCTCCCTCTATTATGAAAACAGGCCTCATGAAGCTGCTTGAAAGCTCGGATGCCTGCTGAAATAGCCTTCCATCCATTATTGAGGAGAGAAAATCCCTTATCTCCTTCCTCTCAACCCCTATTCTCTCAGAGACTATGTAATCCGCAACACTGAGCTGCTCTCCCCTTATCTTTGCTCCAAGGCGGTAAAGCTCCTTAACAACCTGTGACCTTCCTTCCCTGTGGTCAACAACTATCTCTATGGATTCCTCATGAGGAGCGCTCTCCTTCACGAAGTCCTCAAGAGTCATCTGCCCCTTTCTCTCAACGATTTCCATCTTCTTTACCAGCTCGCTTTTCTCCTCGCCCCCTTCCTTTTCCACCTCTTTTTCCTTTTTGTACCTTTCAACCATTGCTTTTTCAAAGAATATCTCGTCTGAAATCATCTTCCATGCCCTCAGGTTGTTGAGCATCTCCTTCTCCTTTCTCCGCGCAGTCCAATAGTAGGCTTCATCTCTGGTCTTTCTTGTTATGAGGAATATGACCCTGCCTTCCCTGTGCCTTCCTGTGCGCCCCCTCCTCTGTATGGTCCTTATTTCAGATGCAACAGGCTCATAGAATATCACAAGGTCTGTTGAAGGTATGTCAAGGCCTTCTTCGGCAACGCTCGTGGCCACCATGACATTGTACTTTCCAGCCCTGAAATCCTCTATGGCCTTCTTCTGCTCCTTCTGCCCCATCCCTTTATCCCCGTTCTTTGAGGCCTGACCCACGAACCTAAATGCCCTTATGCCATCTATATCATTTATCGCCTTAACTATCCTCTCTCCTGTATCCCTGTAGTTTGAGAATATGATTATTTTAGTGTCGGGATTCGCGCTTATATCCCTTCTAAGTATCTCTTTAAGAGCCTCAATCTTGGGATGCTCCATGTCCCTGTGTTCCCTAGCAAGTTGGAGCGCTCCCATGAAATCCGACCTTTTCACCAGATTTTTTGAGGATTTATCCTTTCCCAGATGTGCATCTTCAACTATCCTTTCCAGATATGATAGGAGGGTTCCCACCGACTGGGTTTCGGCGAACTCTATGGCCTGATCCAGCTTTATGGCCATTGACCTGAGCGTCGCAGCTCTGTAAGCGCTCCTATCTCCCATATTAATCCTTCTCTGTATCTCTCCCCCAAGCGCTATGAGTTCCCTTTTGGTCCCCCTCTTCCCTGAAAGTAGACCCATGCTCTTCAGCTCTTTGATAAACTCATCCCTCGCACCTTTAAGCAGCTCCCTTATCCTCTGCATTTCAGGAGGCAAGTCAACTTTAACCCACTGGGGCCTTATCTTATTCACATATTCCACAACATCAGGGTCATCAGGAGTCCTCACTTCTACCGCTTCTATTCCAAGGTTCTCTATGACCTCATTCACCTTCTCCTGATTATAGGAGGGGGAAGCGGTCATGCCGAGAACGAGCCTTTTCTCCCTTCTTTCCTGATATCTCTTTCCTATGAAAACATAGTCATAATCCCCTACGGCTCTGTGGGCTTCATCAAAGATTACCATGGAAACCTGTGAAAGGTCAAGCCATGAGAGTATATCATTTACAACAGTTTGAGGAGTCGCCACCACTATCTTCGCATTTTCCCATATCTCCTTCCTCTTATTCGGCCTTACAGATCCTGTGAAAACCCCCACTTCCTCAAGATTCATGAGCTTTTTTATGGTTTCAGCGTGCTGCTCAACCAGAGGTTTTGTAGGAGCCAGAAAAAGTATCTTATCCCCGCCCCGCTCCATGTGATATGCCATGGTGAGTATCGCTATTATGGTCTTTCCCATGCCTGTGGGCAGTACCACAAGCGTGGAGCGCTCCACAGCCTTTTTAGCTATGTTTTCCTGATATTCCCTTCGCTCTATGGTCTCAGGTTTTATGAGAGGGTGGGAGATGAACACAGGGAAAAATGGAACTCTGATTTAAAGGGAATGGGGGGTTGGATGAAAGTGCTACCCTGTTATCCCGCTCAAGTCTATATATGATGTGCCTTCAGGAGCCTCTACCTTCATAAAAGGTATGTAAAGTATGCCGAGGTATCTGAGCTCAACATCTTCTTCCTCTATGCCCAGGACCTTTTTTTCCATTAAGGTCACCGCTCCTTCCTCTTTTTTCACCTCAATTTCTCTGGTATGCTCCTTTACCAGCTCTTTAACCGCCTTTTCATAGCTATCTTCCTCGGATATTGAGGGTTCAATCCTCTGCAGGGATGAAAGCTCCCCTGTGTCTGGATTGAAAGAATTCACAGCCTTTGAAACCGAGCCATCCACAGCATTTACCAGTATTATCCCGTTTTCAGGGTTTTTTTCGTCATCAACAGAGAAGTAATATGCATAGAAGGGCAAGAGCTCCTCTGAAACAGAAAAGGCATCCTTCGCAAGCTCCTCTTTTTCTGGATATCTTTTGCGTGATGCCACAGGCTCCTTCTCCTCTGCGAAAGCGTCCTCAAAGGAGGATATTATCCCGCCTCTGGATGCTCTTTCCCCTGTTAGCCTTGAAATAACAGCTCTGCCCACCATGCTTTCCAGACTCTCCCTACCTATGAAGACATCCCCCACTTTCTCCACATCCTTTAAAAGTGATACTACCATGACTTTTCCTTCAAACTCCATCTGAGAGAGCGCTCCGATCTCATCCCTTTTGCTTATTATTATGAGCGTGTATTCCTCATCCCCCTTTCTCACCTTCATAGGAAGCGAATCCCTGCTCACAATGAAACCCTCAGTCTCAAGAGCGTCCGCTATGATATTTACGAGTTCTTCCATGAAATCGCATATATCTTCCATATTTAAGCATGCCTGTAACTGAAATTAACCTTTAAAACAGTCCTGCGAAGATCTTTCATGTGTATAACCTCAACCTCAGCCCCCTTTTTAGCAAGGAGCTCTTTTATGCCTTCAAGGTGCGCATCCCCCAAAACCGCTACCACTCTACCGTACTTCATACCTGCATTGAATATCCTTTCAGCCATGTGCTGATTCCTCTCATCTATGAGTATCCGCTTAGCTGTTGGAAAATATCTGCCAAATTCCTCCATATACGCCCTCTTATTTCCCTCGTACTTTTTCAGCTCATCGTCCAAATTCACCTTTTTTCTAGATGGCCACGGAATAAATGCTCCTATGAATCTCAGCTTTTCCCTGATGCTCATCTCCTTAAACATCCTTCTCACCGCAATATAGGCATCGTCATCCACAAGAAGAGCGGGAATTCTCAGGATTTCAGCGGCTTTTATGGCCTGAAGCATTTCCTCTCCTGCCTGAACCCCATAGCTTTCCCCTATCTTCCTCTGCAATCTGGCGAGGAATCTCATGTATATGGGAAGTCCTTTTGAGGAAATCTCATCAGGGTGGCGGAGCGCATAAAGCCTGCCCCTGTCAAGCTCAACACACACTGCCCTGGGAGCTATGGAAATTATCTCCTCTCTCACCCTTTCTCCCATGTTTAGAACATGCGCAACGCCTATCAGGAATATCCTAGGTTTTTCCACGGATTCCAGCCTACCTCTATATATAAGTGTTCTTCTTCCAAAATTATGAAACTGGTTGTCTTCGACATGGACGGCGTTCTAACCGAGTATTTCAGCTCGTGG
>JALSOU010000003.1 GCA_026986305.1 Thermoplasmata archaeon
CGTCTCCCAGCTCTGCTTTATCCACCTCAATCTCAGATCCATCGTAATTAAGTATTAGGAATTTCTCCTCTCCCTTCGGTTTTTTCACCTCTTCTTTCGCTTTTATCTCCCTTGAAAGCTCGCTAAGGGGGTGGCCTTTGCACGATATCTTGAAGGATTTGTACCATCCGAACGGAGCCCTTCCAATCTCACCTTTAAAGGATTTTTTCAGGGATTCTTCCAGAGATTTCATAAGTTCTATGGCTATTTTCGGGCTGGCAAGGTTGCTGCTCAGGTGAGCATAGGGGTAGAGCATAATCCTCTCAGCTTTGACGGTATCTGCAACCCTCAGTATTTCCTCGCTTGCAAGGGAGACATCATCCTCTCCATCACCCTTTTCTATGGCTGTGAACACAACCAGAGCCTCATCCATCCTCCCTTTTTTCATCTCATCATCCAATTCTTCCGCTCCTTTCATTGCCTTCTTCTTCGCCTCATATTCTATGTAGTCTGAGTGTATGAGCAGTATCTTCAAGGAATCACCGCTGTGGAATGGTGCTGCATATAAAAATAATGGGTCATTGACTTAATACACATTTTTGTCCATTAAGTATATATCCATGTTCCACTCAGACAGGGTCGGCGATAAAATGTCTGAACTCTTGCAGAACACAGAGAAGATAAAGGACGAGATAAAAGAGATACTGAAAGACCTGCAGAAAGGAGAAAACATAGAGGAAGCGAAGGAAAGGCTGAAGCAGATACTCAGCTCCCTGAACCCCATAATGATTCCAATCGTTGAGCAGGAGCTTGTTAAAGAGGGTGTTAGCCCCAAGGAGATAGTGAAGATGTGCGATATTCACACCGAGCTTTTCAGGGAACTTTTGCAGGAAAACAAGGAATATGACTTTCCACAGGGCCATCCTCTTACAACATTCCAGATGGAAAACGAGCAGATAAGCAGGGATGCTGAGATATTGCAGCTGTATGCCAAGAGCATGGTGTCCGCTGAGGACATAAAGGTTAAGAAGAACATTCTGGAAACAATAAGGGAAATGTCAAAGGAGCTTAGGGGTGTTGGATACCATTACGAGAGGGAGGAGATGCTACTTTTCCCATACATTGAGAGGAGGGGGATAACAGCTGTTCCCACGGTTTTATGGACCAAGCACGACGAGGTCAGATATAAAATAAAGATGTTCCTTAACCTTGTATCAGGAAACCCTGAGGATAACGATTGGGAAGAATTTTCAAAGAAGGTTAATAAATCGGCTGTTGAGCTGGGGGGAGCTCTCAACGACATGGTTTACAGGGAGAACAACATACTATATCCAACGGTGAAAATACTCCTCTCAGAGGGGGAATGGGCCGCCATCAAAGAACAGGAAAAGGAATACCATTACTACAAGGTAAAACCAAAAGATGAGTGGAAACCCGAGGAAAAACCCGTGCATCCCTATGAGATAGATAGCGCCATAGATGAGGAATCCATGGTGAATATGCCAGAGGTGATAAAGCCCATTATGAAAGGGGCTCAGCCAGACACCCATGATCTTATAAGGGAAGGTGATGTTGAGCTGGACAAAGGATACATGCTTCCTGAGGAGATAAAATACATAATTAACACACTTCCTTTTGACATAACATTCATAGACGCCGAGGACAGGGTGAGGTTTTTCAGCCATGGCAAGGAGCGCATATTTCCCAGAAGTCCGAGCATACTGGGACGACCTGTTCAGCTGTGTCACCCACCGAAGAGCGTTGGAATAGTAAATAAAATACTGAGAGAATTCAAGGCAGGGCGGAGAGATATGGCCGAGTTCTGGATACAGATTATGGGCAAATTCATTCATATACAGTACTTTCCAGTTTGGAGCAAAGATGGAAAATATCTTGGAACTCTGGAAGTTACTCAGGACGCCACGCATGTCCGCTCTCTGGAAGGTCAGAAGAGGTTACTTGACTGGAGTTAATAGGTTATCTCAAAGGTTATGACCGTCCTGTATTCATCTTCTGGCGTAGATGGGGGTATAGTTATCCTCCACAATACTGTGGTATATGATGTGCCTATATCATAACCGTATGAAACACCAACAGAACATGTTCCGTAATCTACTGGATCTATGAGATGCCCTCCTGAACCCCAGACACTCAGAGCTCCTCCTGAAGATGGGAAATTGGTCCAATCAGCGATATCTGAGAGAGTGGTGTTTCCATGGGCTTCTAGATTCTTTATCATCACATTGTCCTCTGTTATCTTTCTGGCACCGGTGGCATTTTCAAGGTCCCCTATGCTGACAGTTACCGTATAATTTCTGTTTGCCCTCACTCCCAGATGAGATGGTGGACTGAGGTCTATGGTCTCCCCCGGAGCTCCTGAGCCTGAAGGGTTGTTTGTAACTATTATCTCTGTATATGCATAAACCCCGAACTCATCGTATTTTACATCCTTGGTATTTGGATTGGAGACATCATATATCGTTGCGTTGAAATTCCAGCTGTTTTTGTCGTTGAAACTGGATGTAGGTGAGGATTGGTTGCTAGAGTTATGCCATCCGTTTCCCGGAGAATATCTAATCTGAGGCCCGAAGGATATATTGACATATAGCTCGGCGGAGTTCCCATCGCCTGAGGTAGTCTGATACCAGTCCAAGAGAGTCAACTCACCCTTATTCGGCCACAATAGTTTCCATGTTCCCTGAGATGGATTGGAATAATCTGGAGTGTAATGCAGATGGAAGTTGATATTTGCCCCTTTTGTCTGGTTATATTGTGTGCTTTCGCTTCCCTGATCATACCATGCATAAATGTCTATTCCTCCAACCTGATCCCAGCCTTTTTCATAATATCCCTTGATAAAGAAGGTTACCTTCGATTCAACATCTATCTGGTGGTTTAAAAGGCAATTTCCAGAGGAGTCTGTTATGTTTATTTCACTTATATGTGGTTTAATGGCCTTGGCGCTCACCGTAGTTCCTGTGTTATACATCTGATATGATATTTTAACGGACTTGCCGTTCCCCACAGCCAGAGCATATCCAGGGCTACCGGGGGGTTTCACAGCCACCCCTGTCAATCCTGCTGAGACAACAGAGGAATCTGACCAGTCATAGGCGTAATCAGAGCCATCATAATAAACGAAGACAGAGCCTGAATCACCCACCACAACTGCCATGGAACCGTCGTTCTTCCACGCAATATCTCTGAGGTCGGGGGCGTTGCTGGAAATTTTCAGAGGGACATAATGACCCCTCATACCTATTGCCAGAGAAGAGTAATCCCCCACATCCCCATATGAATCGACAAGCATCTTCTTCCAAGAATTTGAACCGTAATCATACCACGCAAATTTAAGATCTTTTGCAGCGCTGTCGTAGTAAGAAATGAATGGTATATCTTTCAAACCGAGTTTCATGGATGTATATGAATTCGCATGGGAGTCTATGGCTGTTGGAGTTGACCATGATCCTGAGCTTTTATCTATATATTTTAATCCACCATTTATATAAGATATATGCGGCTCATCTGCCCTGTCCAGTGCTAGGGAAGTGTACTGCGATGTTCCAGAAGCTGCGGTTTCTATTGTCCATGAACTGTATCCTTTGGATGCATATTTCAGAGACTCCGCTCCGCCGTCTGAATAGCTTATATGTGGGCGATCCTGCTCATCTACCACTATGGAAGAATACCTTCCCGCATCATTTGTGGAATCTACAGTTTCAGTATTCCAGGATCCTCCGGTTTTTACAGCGTATTTCAGATATCCGTTTTTAAAATCATAATAGCTTATGTGTGGGTTCCCTCTGGAGTCCACGGCTATCGATGTGTCCCATCCAACCTGATTGCTTCCATCTGCTGTTTCAATATGCCATGAACCGTCATAATATGCGTATTTAAGATGTTTATTGGTGTTGTCAAAATAGCTTATGTGTATGTGGTCCTGAGTATCTATCGCAATAGAGCTGTATTGACCTACATTTCCATTGGAATCCACAGTTTCAATATGCCATGAACCTGCCTTGAAATAAGCGTGTTTTAGACATGAGGCCCCCCCGTCATAATAGCTTATGTGTGGCCTTCCGTGGGAATCAAGTGCTATTGAAGTGTAATAGCCAGCATACTGTGATGCATCTACAGTGGTGATTCTCCACCTATATCCGTCGTAAAACGCATATTTAAGCGATTCATGTCCAGAAGTTCTGTTGTAATAGCTTATATGAAATACCTGATGCAGATTATCCAATTTCCATATTTTTCCATGTCCAGAGGCGTCCTTTCCTGCTACAAGAGCATACCCTCCTGCATTGTCGGGAACCCATTGAACTGTGTTAAGCTCTGCAGCATCTGGAGGCACATTTAGAGCATACACTTTGTAATAATCGCACACATAGGCAACAGTTCTGTTTTCGTTATAATCATAGCCAACTGCGATTATTAGCGGGTTAGAGGGGTCATAATTGGTTGTAACATCTTTAAGATTGATTCCAGATTTTAAGTATATGTTTCTGAAAATTCCACCAGAATTGTCCAAAATATTCCATGCGATAATTCCCTGAGAGCTAGTATGTGGAGTGCCTACAGCAACTATTGTCCCCTGGGAGCCAGTGTATTTATCGAAACACACGGCGGTGTATCCATCACCCGGTGGAGGCTCACCGAGATAGTTTACCGTAGGATTATTTCCATTTGCATTATACACTAGCATCTCTATGGATTCTCCATCCCCATAACCTACGACTATGAATGTGTCGTTATTTGTATATGTATCATATGCAACATCATAGTAAGTGTAGTATGTATTTGATTCCTCATATATCTCCTTCCAACCTTTTTCAGGCTCATACCTGAATATCGCTGCCTTGTTTGAACTCGTATTCCTTCCTATACCTATGGCATAGGAATATGTGTTTTCGTTCCACACAAGTTTTGTTATGTTCATGTCATTGGAGAGAGAAATTGGGCTAATCCTTGAATTAGGCTGGTTGGTTGCGTAGCTCTGTATGGAGAAAATCAGCACAGTGAGCATGAGGAGCGCAGTTATTACGGAAACAACCCGTTTTATCTTCATACTATCCCTACCCATACATTTGTTCTTTATTAATAAGCTTTTTGGAAGTTAAGGGGTTGTGAGAATAGAAAAGAATTAAATAATTCAATCCCTACAGCCTCATAGATGGACATACTAAGGCTGATATATGCCATACTGCTGGTATTCATAATTCCGGGCTACACCCTAACACAGGCGCTCTTCCCCAGAAAAGGTGAGCTTGATTTGGAGATGGATGGTCTTTATCGGTTGGCACTTTCAATGGGGTTAAGCATAGCCGTAGTGATATTCGATGGCTTCTTTCTGGACTGGCTCACGCATACATTCAATCTTCATTCTTACGATGGAATAGGGATGGTCCACGAACCATATCTATCCCTGAGTCTTTGGACAATAAGCGGGATATTTTTCGTAATAGGTTGGTATCGGGGAGCATATCCTCTTTTGGGAATCATACATCCCGCCCTTTACAGGGAGGCCCCTCCATACACTCCTAGCGTTGAAAAAATAAGGGATGAAAAGCTGAAAGAGCTGGAAAATCTCATAGCTGAGCGGGCCAAGCTAAAGCGCATGATAAAGGAATACAGGATAAAGGAGAGGTCCAGCGCAAAGAGCATGAGAAAGTACTACCAGACCAAAAAAGCCGAGCTTTCCAAGAGATTGGAGGAGCTTGACAGGAACATAGAGGCAATTCAGAGGGAGGTTGAAGAGGGGAATGAGCTCGGCTAGTTTTAGATACAAGATGGTCA
>JALSOU010000004.1 GCA_026986305.1 Thermoplasmata archaeon
CGGAAACCTGACCAAATACCTCATAGAAAAGGCGGGAAAGGTCTATGCCATAGAGAAGGACAGGGCACTTGCTAGGCTCATAGAGGACTCGTTTCCAGAGGTTGAGGTCATAGCTGGAGATGCCATGGAGGTGGAATGGCCTGAGTTCAACAAGATGGTCTCTAACATACCCTATGAAATCTCATCGCCCCTCACATTTAAACTCCTTGAACATGACTTTGATCTGGCTGTGATAACATATCAGCTTGAGTTCGCAGAAAGGCTGGTGGCTTACGCAGGAGACTGGGCATATTCAAGGCTGAGCGTGATGGCATACTACAGGGCAGAGATGGAGCTTCTGGAAAGGGTGCCGAGGAGCGCTTTCAGGCCGAGGCCAAAGGTTGATTCTGCCATAGTGCGCATAATCCCGAGAAAAGAGCCTCCCTTTGAGGTGAAAGATGAAAAGATCTTTGAAGAGGTGGTGAGGGTTCTTTTCAGCGCTCGCCGTAAAACCGTAAGGGCTGCGCTCAAACACCATTATGGTCATGTGGAAACCGAATACTCTTCAATGAGGGTGGAAGAACTCACTCCTGAAGAAATCGGTGAGATATCCGATATAATCTATGAAAAAATAAAAAAAGGTGCAGTGGGTAATTGATGAGGAAGATGGCACATGCTCCACTGCGTGCATAAGTTTCTCCGATGACTATATGAATATTGCGGGGAAATTTGCGCTCCATTTTCAGGTCTCTTAGAAACTTTTAAATACCGTACTGCGTTTGTCTGGCATTGTCCGACAAAATAAGTATAAAAGATGGCGACGGGATGCCATCGTATGGCGTGTGGATTACATGGAAGACAGCGAAAAGATAACCATAAGGATACCGAAGCGGGATTTGAGATACATAGATCTGATAATGAGGCTGGACGGATATTCCAGCAGGTCAGAGGTCATAAGGACAGCGATAAGGGAGTTCACCGACAACAGAGTGGATTTTCTCCTTGAAAAGATAGAAAAACTTGAAAAAACAGAGGAAAAACGCGCCAGATTGCTTGAATTTGAGAGCAAATACCTCAGAAAATAGGGCGGAGCTAACCCGAAATCCCCATCACGATGATTCACCTCCCCCTTTCTTTTTTATCCTATCTTTAAAGCCAACTTCTTTCTGACAACTTTTGGCTTTGGAACTTCAAGAGAAGCTCCGCATACCTTGCATTTACCAGCCCTCTTTGCACAGGGAACATGGTATGTGGCCCCGCAGTTTCCACAGACCACCATCTTCATTCCGGGCTTTATCTTCCCGTTACAGAACCTGCATTTCTCCTCCTTCTCCGCAGTTAGCTCCTTGGCAACAGCACTGGGTTTGGGTTTTTCCCTTGTTTTAAGGGTCTTTTCAGAGGTGAATTCGAACTGCTTACCATCAAATGTTCTCTTTGCTCTGACTAATCCCCTCACAGCTATGTCTCCCTCTTTCTTCGCCATTATCTTCACTGGAATCTCAGCAGTCCCCTCCTTTCCAAGCTCATCTATGTCCTTTAAACCATCTACCTCAATGTCTCCTTTTAGTTCAACATGTATGGACTTCACAGGAGCGCTCCCCGTGTTCTTTACCGAGACTACCGCTTCCTTCCACTTGTCCTTTTCAAGACCCTCTGCCTTTATGTCAAGATCAATCTTTGGTGTGAGCTGACCAGTTATCCTCTTGACCTCTTCCAGGCTCTTTGACAGGAGCTCGTCGGCTTTTTCCATATCAGTCTCAGATTCCTTTACAGCCTGCTTCAAGAGCTTTTCAGCCGAGGAGACATCCACACCGTACTTCTTAGCCTTGTCTATCTCAAAGTTTATGCCATATGCCCTGTCCACGAAGGAAGTGTCCATGTCCAATTTATCCACCATCCCCCTCGCTCCGTTGGCTATGCGCAAGGCGGTAGATGGCTCCTTATCCTTTATCTTTTTAGCCTCTTTTACAGCGGCCTCGGCCTCGGATACATTGGCGCCTTTCTTCTTAGCGTACTTTATCTTCGCCTCAGCGTAGCCTATTATGTCATCAACATGCTCTAGGAGCGCTTTATCAAGGGATTGGAGCGCCATATCCATGAGCTTCTTGGCTTTCTCAGGGTCTCCGTCGTTTAGAGCAGCTTTGGCTTTCATCAAAAGGTCAGAGGCTTCTATAACCTCAATCTGATTTTCTCTGGCTTCTTTGAGCTTTATATCCAGCTCAGACATTTCCTGCTCTACCTTCTCATAAACATCCAGTATCTCCCTTAATTTCTCATTTCCCTGCATGGTGTACTCAAATGACTTTATGTATGCTCCAGCCCCGTGAGCACCTTCTGCCTTATTCAAGAGGGCCACGACATCTCCAACAGCAATTCCCTTCTTTGCTGCATCTTCAACCTTAGTTTTAAGGGTTTCAATGGCTTTTTCAGAGATGTCCTTCTGCAACTCCGATTTTTCAAGCTCGGCCTCACTCTGCATTGCCAATCTAAGGGCCTTTTCATATTCCTTCCTTTCAAGGGCATTTTCAGCCTGATGGATGAGGTTTTCAGCAAGAGATGTGTCAACGCCCGTCTTCTTTGATTTTTCTATGAGCCTTACGAAATCACCGATGACCCTCTTCACCTTGCTTTCCTCGGCTTTTTCCACAGCATCTATGCATTCCTCAGCGAGTTTCATGGCTTCCGATGTCCTGTTTGTCTTCAGAGCATCTATGGCTCTATCTAGAATTATCTCAGCGTTCCTCACATCTGCCCTTATACCCTCCGCTTCCCTTATCTTATCCTGAGCTGTTTTTATCTTTTCAGCGACCTTTCTGCTCACATTTCTTATCTCATCCACTATTTTTTGAGCTTCCTCAGCGTATCTGTAGGCCTCTATGTAGTCCTTCTTTTCAAAGGCATCCTTTGCAACTAGGAGGTTCTCCTCAGCCTTTTCCACATTTATGCCTATATCCTTGGCATCTTCTATGAGTGTGGTCGCGAGTGAAATCTTCTTCTCTATAGCTTCTCTGAACCTGTCTTCGATTTCTTTTTCGAGCTCATCTGCGAGGTAACTTCCCTCTTCCAGCCTATCCTCCTTAATAGCCTTATTTATGGCCTCCATCTTATCTTCATAACCTTCGAGAGAGATCCCCAGTGTTTTCGCAGAGAATATCTTCGCCTCTATGAGCTTTAGTCTGGCATTGAGGTCTTCTTTTCCGCTGACTCCCTTTAAACCATCAGTTATTGATTCGGCTATGTTTATGGCTTCCTGAAACTTCCCATCCTTGAACTTCCTCTTAGCCTCTAAAAGTGTTTTTTCATACTTGCCTGTGTTCATTCCCTTCTCTTTTGCTTCTTTTATAGCGCTCTGTGCCACAGCTATTGCTGCACTTGCATTTTTGTGGGCTGAAAGTATCTTCTCTATCTTTTCCGCGATTTCTGAGGATATCCTTGCGCAATTCAGGTAATTTCCCCTCTTAAACTCAGCCCTTGCCTCGATGAGTGGATCCTGAAACTGTTTTACATTCACCGCCTCTTTCAACTTTTTGAACTCATTGAGACCTGCTCTAGCCCTGTTATATGCGCTCTGCGCAGTGCTCTTGGCCATGGAATTTGCCATAGCCATGACATTCTTCGATGCCTCGAAAGCCTCTGGATATCTCCCCTCTTTGTACATAGCCAGCATGTCTGCGAGGGCATCTTCCAGCTCCGTGGTTTCCACATCCTCCTCAGCTATGAGCTCTTCGGCTGCGGATTTCGCCTTTTCCACGCTCTTTTCAGCTATCTCCCTGCTAATCTCATCCATGCGCTTCTTTATATCTTCAAGTGAAGAAAACGCAGAATGATAGTCTCCAAACTCCATGGACTTTTTTCCCTTTATGAGCATCTTTTTTTCTTCGTCGATATCGACATACTCCTTCATTCCCTCAAGCTTTTCATTTATTTTTTCAAATTCTTTGGAAATATGTCCTTCTATCTTTGTTTTTAAGATTTTGATGGCATCTTCTGCAAGATTCTTGGCCTTTTCTTCATCCCCTTCTTCAAGGGCCTTTTCAGCCTCCTGAAGAGCAACATCCCCCTCAGCCACATCGACCCCGTGAGATTCTCCAAGCTCTACCAGAGACTTTCCACTCCTTATCTTCTCCCTTATCCCTTCTATCTTCCCTTTTTCAAGGGCCTGCTTCGTCTCAACTGCAAGCTTATAGGCACTCACAAAGTCTTTCTTTGAAAGGGCCTGCTTTACACCCAAAAGAAGCTTTTTTGCTTCTGAGATGTCTGCATCGCTCTTTTCAGCCTCAACAAAGAGCTTCTCCAGCTCTGGAAGTATCTCACTGGTTTTCTTATAGCTTTCAAGTATGTCATCCAGAATCTCTTCACATCTTTTGGAAAGTTCCATGGCTTTCCTGTATTCCCCCATTTTCAGGGCATTTCTGGCGTCCAAAAGAAGTTTCTCTGGTTCAGATATATCTGCACCTATCTTCGCTGCGGCTTTAATCTTGGAAAAAGCTGGATTCATAGCCTTTACAACTATGTTGAACCTTATCTCGTCAGCGGTTTTTTTTGCTTTTTCAACGGTTTCTGCGGTTAAAGCCAGATTGTTCTTCTCCAGACTCTCCTTCGCTTTATCTATGAGAGAGCTGATTCTATCCGCATCGCCACCCATCTCCTTTATATCCTCTGTCTCGCTAGCAAGTTCCTCTATCTTAGCTGTTAAGGCTACCCTCACAGCTTCCCTCACCACTCTGCTGAGCTCCATCATCTCGCTTATTGCCTCTGAGCCTGAGAGTTTTTTCGCCTTGTTCAGCCTCTCTTCAAAGGGTTTTATATCCTCCCCCAACCTTTCAAGTATTGTCAGATCCAGCTCAACATCAGTGGAAAGCCTTTCAATGGCTTTGTCTGCCACATTTTTCAGCTTCTCTTGGGCTTTTTCACATAGTGGGAGGACTTCATCTATCTTCCCTTCATTCATCCTTTCCTTTGCCTCTTTGAGAAGTTCCTCAGCGTCTGAGGTGTTTACAGTGCCTTTTAGGGCCTCTACCAGATTTTCCGTGCTTTCTAGTACGGAACTAACATACGACGATGCGAGAGATTTTGCCTCTTCTATTGCCTCATTAGCCTCCTTTATCGCAAGAAAATAATCTCCGTTTTCTATGTGCTTATCCACACCTTCAAGAACAGATTTGAGCTTTTCTGCCTCAATGCCCATCTTTTCTTCCTGCTCTATCAAAGATTTAAGCCTGCTTATTTTTTCCTCTGTGATGTTCTTTATGGATTCCTTCATCTCCTTTATGAGCCCCCCCGATTTCTGGGCAGCATCTGCAAAAAGCCTCTCCCTCATGTATTTCTGGACCTCTTTTAGTCCATCTTCAAAGATCTTTACATCAAGCCCGATCTTTTTAGATTCTTCCAGAAGCTTATGAATGCTAAGTATATTGGCAGCTGCCTCCTCCCTCTTTTTCTTCTCTTCGAGCGCTTTCTCCTGCAGTTTTCTCTGTAACTGTGCTGGATTTATCGGGCTCACTTCAAACACTCCTCTTTTCTCTCTGGTTTAAAAGTGCTTCTTGGATAAATAGTTTTTGATTAAGAGATTTTGTGGAGGGCGGAAAACAGCCTTTCCAGACCTATATCCACCTCTTCATCTGTTATTGCGAGATTGGGCCTCATCCTAAGGCTGTCTACTCCGCTCTTGAGAAGCATGACTCCTTCAGAGTAGAGCATCTTCCAGAGCCTGTCCCTAATCTCGGCGCTGGGCAGGGTAAAGGCTATCCATCCTCCAATGCCCCTTATGTTCGTTACGAACTC
>JALSOU010000005.1 GCA_026986305.1 Thermoplasmata archaeon
CAGCGGACAGCAGTTCTCAAAGAGCAGGGGCGTGACCCTTGAGATAAACGAATTTCTGGATAAGTACGATGTGAATGCCCTCAGGTTCTATCTCACCTCAATAATGCCGGAGAACCACGACACAGACTTTGACTGGGATAACTTCGCATCAAAGAACAACAACGGATTGCTTGCGAAGTACGGAAACTTTGTGCACAGGGTCATAACCTTCACAGCAGAGAAGTTCGGAGATGTTCCTGAGGCCGAGACGGATGAAAAGGATGAGGAATTCCTTGAGGAAATCAGAGGTTATCTGAATGAGGTGATGGAGCATCTGGAAAGGGCAGAGATGAAGGAAGGCCTGAACTCTATGATGAAGATACCCTCCGCTGGAAACAGGTATATGATGGAGAGAGCGCCTTGGAAGGACCTGAAGGAGAACAGGAAAAGAGCAGGGACAACCATGAATGTTCTTTTGAGGGCAGTGAAGGCTCTGGCAATGGCCTCATATCCATTCATACCTCATGCGGCTGAGGAGATATGGAGAAGGCTTGGAATGCAGGAGCCGATGGAGGAATACGGGTTTGAGAGAGCGCTTGAACCCATAGAGGCCGGAAGGAAGATTGATAAACATAAGCCCCTGTTCTCAAAGATAGTCATAGAGAAGAAGAAATCGCCGCTGGAAGGCCTTGACCTTAGGGTGGGCATGATAGAAGAGGTGAGGGACCACCCGGATGCGGAGCGCCTTTACCTTCTTAGAGTGAATCTCGGAAAGGATACTAGACAGCTGGTGGCAGGGCTGAAAAAGTACTATTCTCCAGACGAGCTTAAAGGAAAGAAGATAGTGGTTGTGGCCAATCTGGAGCCCGCAAAACTCAGGGGACAGACTTCATACGGTATGCTTCTGGCAGCGGACCATGAGGATGTTGTCGCATGTTTAACAGCGGATGTTAACCCTGGCACTCAGGTGGACGGTACAGGCCCTTCAAAGAAGATAAAGTACAAGAAGTTCGCAGAGAACAGGATAATGGTTGGCACAGTAAAAGATGGAAAGTTCAGAGGAGATAAGGAATATCCAGCAGAATTCCTGAGCGAAGAGCTGAAATCCTACGAGGGTCCTGCTGCAGTGATAATAAGGGATGATAAGGCAATAGTGCTGAGTGCAGGTGGAAAAGTTATAGTGCCGGACAAGGACATGCCTGATGGAAGCATGGTGAGGTAGACTAGAATTAAAACCATTTTCAATTTCTTCCCGACTAAAATTAAAGTGTAGTTCAATTCTGGTAAAGTTAATATAGGTAAATATCATATGGCTAGATATGTATGTTGAAAGAGACCTCAGTGCTAGATTTGTGGAGATATCGAAGCACTATCAAGTTATGGCGTTGGTAGGTCCAAGGCAGGCAGGAAAGACTACTATGCTAAAACACCTTATGGAAGGGAGAAACGCTTCATATGTATTCTTTGATGACCCCGATGCTAGAGAGATTTTCAATGAAGATATAAAGAAATTTGTAATTCAATATGTGGGTGGATACGATCTTACAGTTTTGGATGAGGTTCAGTACTGCGAAAAATCAGGGATAAAATTGAAATATCTGGCAGATTCCGGATTTAAGCTATGGATAACATCGTCTTCAGAGGTCATATTGAGCAAGGAAGTAATTTCTTATCTGGTTGGACGAGTGGCTATACTGAGGCTTTACCCCTTTAATATAAGGGAATTTTTAAGAGCTAAAAGGCAAAAAGCACTAAGTAAAGGGATACTTAAAAGGTATGTATGGGAGCACATGGTTTATGGAGGTTTTCCTGCAGTCGTTCTTTCCGAAGGTGCCGATATAAAAAAGATAATCCTAAGAAATCTGAATGAAACAATGATACTCAAGGATGTATCCCGCTCGTTTTCTATAGACAATATAGCAGGGATAGAACGCCTTTCAAGATATCTGGCTGCGAATTCCGGAGCTATGATTTCATATTCCAAACTTGCAGACGACCTTAATATTTCATTTCAAACATTAAAAAGATATTTGGATGCACTTATGAAAAGCTATTTGATAGTTTTTGTGCCTCCGTTTTTCACAAATAAGGCTAGAGAGATAACCAAACAACCAAAAATATACTTTTTGGATACGGGTATAAGAAACTCTCTGAAAGGAAATTTTCCTGAAGAGGCGGATGGAAAGTTATTTGAAAATTATGTTCTATCTGAACTTGTAAAAATGGGTTATGAGCCGAAATACTGGAGAAGCAAATCCAAGGCAGAAGTTGATTTTGTAGTGGAAAAAGAAGGAAAAATAATACCAATAGAGGTGAAATTGAGCCCTAAAGGGAATAAAATAGAGCGTAGCATGCGCTCTTTTATAGAAAAATACAATCCAGATATGGCATTTGTAGTATATTACACAGGAGATAAGTCTTTCACAGAAATTGATGGAACAGAAATATATTTTACAGATATCTTGGATCTGTGGAATAAGCTGGAAAGAATATGAGCTACACTCTCAATTTTTGATTATTATCTCTTTCAAATCCCTGAACTCTGCATCTGTCTTCACTGCTGTTGGAGAGAAGTGAGTTCTATCTGCCCTATAGCCAATTTCCCTGAGTTTTTCAATAATATCGTTTATCGGAGGTGTGGATTTTCCTAGCATTGAAGATATGTACGGCAGTTCATGATAGAACATGGGCATCTCTGCCTCTGACTCCCATAGAGAAAGCATGGAATACAGCCTTTTTTTGGTTCCGAAGTGATCTTCCACTTCAATTTTTCTAAGGAAATCAATATCATGGATAGCTGCGCCCCATAAAGGACCTGTTTTTCCACCTATCTTCCATTCTCTTTCTGAAAAATCCACATTTATTATGTTTTCAAGCGCTCTGTTCGCATTGCCCGCTCCTTTTTTTGCGGTGAGATATACCCTGAAATAGTGGTCTGCAGAGTAGGAGAGTATCGGTTTGAGACCAACATCATTTCTTGCAGCCATCCTTACAGCATGAGCTATGAGAATTCTAAGACCTGTCTCATGCATGCACCAGTTATGCTCTGGCTCCGCCATGTATCTTCTCCTGCATACCTTAGGATATACACCGCATAGAACCGCTGTATCTGTGGCAGTTATCGCCAGAATCCCGTTATTTCTAAGCGCTCTTGTGGCGGAGTCGAGGAACTGAGCAGGGCTTCCAAAGGGGTCTATGTCTATGTAGTCAAAGCTTCTCTCGTTAAGAAGAACATTTAGGTTTTTCCCCGTTATCTCTGCATTTAACCCGTTAATTTCGCAGTTCTTTTTCATAAGATTTTGAGCGTTTTGGTTCCAGTCGTTCATTGTTAGATCTATTTCACCCACTTCAAGAGCAAACCTTATTCCTCTTATTCCTGAGGCTGCGAGGCCGTCCAGAACCCTAATGTTTTTTCTCTTAGCAGCTCTGAGAACAGCCACAGAGACATCTCTATTGAACTCCATAGTGGGATTGTAAAAAACAGGGGTTTTTGAGGTGCCTGGACCCTTTCTCCATTCCGTTTTTGGAACGAGAATTCTGGCCAGACCTTCCTTTACCTCAACAAGCTCTACCATTTCCTCCTCTTCATCCTCTTCTTCTTTTTCCGGTATGATATTAGGGAATACACGGCTCCAGCGCCGAAGAGTATTGCTAGGGCTATCCATGTTCCTGTGTGGTCCTCATGCATTTCTCCGAGGTATATCTGCATAGTCATCTCAGTCTTTCCGCCGTCTGAAAAGGTCAGATTGCTCTTTGGATCTATGACTATTTTAACATCGTGCACGCCGTCTGAGAATTTATGTGGGTTGAATTTAAGCTCAACAGTCTCTTTTTTCTGTGGGGCAACATCAACAGAGGTTTTGTACTGGAACTTTCCGTCTATGTATAGGCTTACAGAGACATTCTTCGCCTCCACAGAACCGCTGTTGTAGACATCTGCCTTTATTATGTATGGTTTAACCGCAGTGATTGTGTAGTTTATCTTGTTCCAATAGGTGTAATTGCCAATGTCCGCAGTTCCATTTATCGTTATCTTGAAGTCTCCCTCAACAGAAGGCGCTGTTATATTTACTTTGAACACATTGCTCTCCGTTGAGCTTGCGTTGCTGGGATCTGCGCTCCCATCCTTCATCTCTATTTTATATCCCCATTTGTCGGCGTTTTCCGCACCTTCAATCTTTATCGTGTATGTGTATTTTTCACCAAGAAGAACCTCTTTTGGGCCTTCCAGCACCGTTTTTACGCGGGTTTCTGCGCCACTGCTAGTACCGTAAATCGGAGATAGAATCGCTATGGCTATGAGTATCGCAATTAGAAACGATATGTATCTTTTCACATTATCACCCCTTTCCTTTTGAGAACCCAGTACGCTGCTCCGAGGAAGACCAGAATTCCTATCGCCCAATAGATTGGAACCATGTCAATTCCATGCTCTTTCCATATGTGTATGTTATCTCCCTGAACTGAGATGTCTGGGGTTATCTCCACGGATGGGAGTGGGGCATTGATTCTCTGGACAGAATCCACATGCTCTCCAAACACCCTTATATCTAGCTCAGGAGAATAGGCAGGTCTGCCAGATATCGGAACTAGCTTGGCATAGATGGTTTCATTTCCAACAGCGCTCACATTCAGCTCAATGGAGTCTGAGAACTCCTTTTTGTCCTTTGAGAGCATGACCTTCCAGCCCTGAGCTTCTATGTAGTCTTCGTTGTCCACAGTTATGGCAAAGGAACTCTCTGTGTTCCCTGTGTTCTTCACAGCTATTTCATATAGGGCATAGGACCCTTCCCAGCTGGACTTCTTTATTTCCACAGAAGCACCGTATACTGGCTTGACATCCACCTTAACCGTAACGCTTCCCTTAGACCCTCCTTCTGCGGTGGCGAAGATCTTCACAGCTTCATGATTTACCTTGGCGTCATCAGGCACATGTATGATCACGGTTATTTCCCTGCTTTCTTTGGGTTTCAGGTGCACGCTGGAAGGTGAGAATGTGAATGTCCATGGGGATCCGCTGAATTTGTAAGCGTCCTCACAGTTTCCTTCATTTTTAACGGTTATGTGGTATGTTACATTGCTTCCCGGCTCAACAGCCTTCTCTTCATCTGAGTTCCAGAATAGCTTTGGTCTGTGAACCTTCGTCATCTCCATTACTATGGTCTTGTCTGTGCTGAATGTGAGATTAAGGTCCTCCTGATGCATGAAGTTGCTCATAACTCCGTAAACCTTGGCGGTTCCATTCGCAACTATTGAGTACATGCCCTTTGGAACGATTATGCTGAAATCTCCGTTTTCATCTGTCTTGAACCTCTTCTGAACCTCCTGTTCGGGGAGTTTTATAATTGAAATCTCGCTCTTTATTCCTGTGCCGTTTCCAATGGTCTTTCCTGAGAAGGAGACTGCAGGAACCATATGCAGGTCTTTTTCGGTGTTTTTTCCAATTACAACCCTATCCATTATTGAGTAAAGGTTATCTCCGGACTTTCCAGTTGCATATACCACATATTCACCCATGGGGGCAGATAGCTGGAACCAACCATTGGAATCGGTGGTGCATTCGTATATCTTTCCAGTCTCTGTCGAGGTGAATTCCATTGATGTGTTTGAAGCATAGTCAGAAGCAATGTAGAGATGTCCGCTAATCTTTCCTGAAGGAACTGATCTGGATAAGCTAAGAGATATTGTTCTGTTTCCATCAACCTCTATCTCCTTATTTGCAGTATATGTGACATT
>JALSOU010000006.1 GCA_026986305.1 Thermoplasmata archaeon
CTTCATAGATGAGCTGGATTCCATAGGTGCCAGAAGGATGGATGTTGCCACCTCAGGCGACAGAGAGGTTCAGAGGACATTGATGCAGCTTTTAGCCGAGCTTGACGGATTTGACCCTATTGGAGATGTTAAGATCATAGGCGCCACTAACCGCCCAGACATATTGGATGAGGCTCTTCTCAGGCCGGGAAGGTTTGACAGGATCATAGAGATTCCTCTGCCGGATTACGATGCGAGAATAGAGATATTCAGAATACACACCAGAAGCATGAACCTGTCAAAGGAGGTTTCCATAGAGGAACTGGCCAGCAAATCTGATGGTGTCAGCGGAGCTGAGATAAAGGCCATATGCACAGAGGCTGGAATGTTCGCCATAAGGGATGGAAGGGATTATGTGAAGATGGAAGACTTTGAAATGGCCATAGAAAAGGTCACAGGTGCCAGAAATCCGACAAAGGACGAGCACCTCGGGGTGATGTTTGCATAAATCACTCCAACTGTTCCTTTATCTTTTTAGCCACCGACTCCCCTATACCTTCTATTTTCATAAGTTCATCTACGCTGGCCTTTCTAAGGGCTGAAATGCTGGTGTAACCGTGTTTGTAGAGAGCTCTCCCCCTAACCCTTCCTATTCCCTTTATCTCCATGAGCGATAGCACATCCTTCTTAACTCCGTGGTGCATCCTTCTTATCAGTATATCCAAAAAGTGAGTGTCCTCAGGCCTGAAAAGCCTTGAAAGCTCCCTAGTAGCGCTCAGCAGCCATTCAGCGAGCTCAACCCTTGAAGCCAGATCCCCGGGCCATATACCGTATCTGTCGGTTATCCTCTTCTCAGGCACCTCTTCGATCCAGTCTTTTAGGACGAGAGCTGTTTTCAGGGCGGAGATGTAGTGTGCCTGCGGCACATCCCATATCTCTATTGGGGTTTCAACCTCATCCACCATCTCATAGATGTACTCCTCGCTTCTTTTTGGGTAAAGCGGGTACATGTCAGGAGTTAGTGAAATCGTATGGAGATAGCCGAACTCATCCACCTCGCCGGCATGTTCCAAAGCCTTCCTGATTATCACGGCGCTCTGCGGGTCTATATAGGTTTCTGCCGTCCTTATACCGAAATCCGTGGGCTCAAACCTATCCATCCTTCTGTCTATGAAGTCATTGTCAAATAGAAACTCTATGGCCCGCTCTATCCCCTTTTCCATGGAGTATATGTCCTTCTGAACGGCGAAGAATGTCTTTTCATAGAAGGAATAAAGCTCATCCTCAGATCTTATGCCTGATGTGGCTATAAGAGCCAATGTGTGCATGCGGAGAGATGCCTCAGACCCCAATTTTGAGATTATCGGCTCAGACTCAGACTTAAGATACCTCTCCATGAGCTCATCAACATCCTCTGGATTCTTGGCTATTATTATCCCATATCCCTCTTTGTCATACTTAGGCCTGCCGGCCCTTCCCAGCATCTGCTGCACTTCCATCACAGGTATATCTCTCCATCCAAATCCCGATATGTCGTAGCGCTTCGTATCCCTCACTATCACGGTTTTCGCAGGCAGATTTATACCAGCAGCAAGGGTGGGCGTAGCCACTATGACGGATATCTTCTTTGACCTAAAAGAGTCTTCAACAATCCTCCTGTGCTCAGATTTCAGGCCTGCGTGGTGGAATGCGACCCCTCTTTTGAGGCAGTTCCTCAGCCTTATGGATGTCTTATCGTCGCCCAAATCCTCATCAATTCCCTTTATTCCAGACCTTCCCAGTATTGTAGCTAACCTATCAGCCAGACTTTCAGTGTATCTCCTTGTGGCAACGAAAACCAGAATCTGCCCTCCATTTCTGATTGTTTCCTTCACTATCCCCTCAAGCCCAGAGCTTTCAAGCTCCTTTTCGCTGCCGTCCTCAAAAACTATCCACCTTCCGTGAGAAATGCCTTTTTTAAGGCTCACAGGCCTCCAATCGCTCCTGAAATGCTCTGCTTCAAGCCAGCGGGCGATCTCCTCCGAGTTGTTTATCGTGGCAGATAAACCGATTATCTGCGCATCAGGGCTGAGTTTTCTGAGCTTTGCAACAGTCATTTCAAGCGTTGGTCCCCTTTTTTCATCGTTAATAAGGTGTATTTCATCAACTATTATGGCGCCTATCTTTGAAATCCAGCCTGTCCTGTGCCTTATCAGAGAATCTACCTTTTCAGATGTAGCCACGATTATATCGTTCCTTCCAACCCTTTCATCCCTTCTCTCATAATCTCCGACGGAAATCCCCACATTTATGCCTAGCTCTCTAAACTTCCTCAGGTCCTCATACTTTTCAGACGCAAGAGCCCTTAGAGGCACCATGTAGAGCGCCTTTCTTCCATTTAGCACGGATTTTATCGCTGAAATATATGCTATCAACGATTTCCCGCTAGCAGTAGGATAAGCTACAACCACATTTTTTCCGCTTAAAACCGCTTTTACAGGCTCAACCTGTATGTCGTAAAGCTCCTCTATCCCCTCTTTAAGGAAAATGTCCGCTATTTCCTTGTCCACAAGCTCTGAAAGTTTCATCGCATAATCACTCTTCGCTGAGGACCCTTCTAACCTCTTCCATGACCTTCTTCTTGTCCTTGTAGTATGCTGAAACTATCTTGGCAACCTCTCTGTAGTTGCTGACTCCTATCTTCTTCATGTATTCCAGTATATCCTTCCTTCTTTTGACCTCTCTTTCCATCTCCCTCATGGACCAGTTCTTTGCCAGAGCCACTTTCTCATAGACATAGCTGTGACCGCTGAAATTGAATGTGTCATCTGCTGGATTCCATATGTATGCGTTGTTGGTTATCAGCTCATCTGTCTGCGGGTCTGTTCCAACTATCTCTATAAGACCCTTGACTCTCCTAGTCATCTTTGTACCTACCTTCACCTGACCCTGCAGAAGCACTATGTCCAGCGCTGCAATAAGGGCTCTTGGCAGATTTATGGGATCGTTCTCAAGCCTGTGCACCATGGCCTGAACATCCTCTGCGTGGAATGTTGTGTAAGCGCTCTTCCCTGTTGCCATTGCCTGAAAGACCACATAAGCTTCAGCACCTCTCACCTCTCCAACCATGAGATACTGAGGTCTCTGCCTTAGAGCGGCTGCTAGCAGATCAAACATATCTATTTCTCCTGCGGCTTTTCCAGTCACAGGATTCTTTGCTCCGAAACCGCTCCTAGTCAGGGTTGGAACCCAGTTCTCATGCGGTAGATTCAGCTCCCTAGTGTCCTCTATGCTCACTATCTTCATCTGAGGAGGTATGAAAAGCAGAATTGCGTTGAGAGTGGTTGTTTTTCCTGAAGCCGTACCACCGCAGATCAATATGGACTGACCGTTCTCTATGGCTATCCAGAGATATGCCATCATCTCTGCGCTCATGGTCTTGAACTTTATCAGGTCCACTGGTGTGAAAGGATTCTCCTTGAAACGCCTTATTGTGAATGATGATCCCCTTTTTGTCACATGAGTCCCAAGAGTTTCATTAAGCCTTGACCCGTCAGGCATGGTGGCATCTAACATCGGATTAGCAACGGATATGTGCTTTCCAGACCTCTGCGCAAGCCAGACTACGAAGTTGTCCAGCTCCTCTGCGGTTTCAAACCTTATATTGGACTTTATGGATCCGTATTTCCTGTGATATATGTATATAGGAATGTTTACACCATCGCATGATATATCCTCAACTTCCGTATCTATCATGGGAACCTGTATCGCACCATAGCCCAGAAAATCCCTTCTTACATAGTAAAATATCCTTTCCTTTGATAGATCGCTTATATCAACACCGCTTTCAGCTATGGCCTGCTCAGTCATCTCCCTGAGTATCCTTTCCTTCAATTTAGGGTCATCTTCCTCAACCAGCTCAAACCTGTCTATGAGTGTGCGCTTAACAGCGTGCAAAAGCTCTTCCTCATCCTCATTAAGCTGGGGCTCTATAACCTCATAAAGGTATTCGTTTGAGACAGTATCATACTTTATTCTAACATAAGAATATGGCTCTTCCACAGGCTGTACTTCTATCTCATTTACATGGCTATCCACTATCTTCGGAATAAGGGTGATATCCCTCTGTATCTCCTCCTTTTTCCTCCTTTCTTCTCTGGGTACCATTATCTTAAGCGGGGCGTTTCCGAGCGTGAAAGAAATGAGCTTTTCTTTAAGGTCAAGATCTGTTTTTTTTATAGCCTCTGCCATCATATCACCCCATCAAATTAAGGCCTCCAAACATAACCCTGAGAGCTATGAAGCCTATTATCAGCATTATAAAGCTGTGCTTCATTCCCTCAGAGAACTTCCCTTTCTGAAGTATTCCAGCCACTATTCCATCACCGATAGCGTGTATCATAACCGAGAGGGTAAATATGAACTTTATCTCAGGTATGTACTGCGCCTGAATAAGGGCAACAGCACCGCCACTTATTCCTGATTTCGCCGCACCTTCCTGAAGTGCAGCTCCTGCCTTTTCCATCTGGGGCAGGAATGTGGTATCAAGGATTATTATGGTGGCAATGAAAACCATGTATGCTATGTAGATAACCGCCAGATATGTGGTCATCTCTATCCTCTGCTCATCCTGCGCATGATGCACTTCCTTTACGCTGTGAGCCACCATTGAAAGGACATCTGCAACATTTCCTCCTGCATCTGATGCTTTTATGACAATGGTGGTAATCCTCTCAACAAGAGGTGTATTAACGCGCTCCGCAAATAGCTTTATAGCCTGCGTGGCGGGGACACCCCATTGAATCTGGGCAGCCATCTTCCTTATCTCAGGAGTTAGCTTACCATATCTTCCAGAAGAGGCAACTATGATAGCATCAGCGAGGGTCATACCGAATCTTCCTGCTTCGGAAACATCTCTGAGGAAGTCGGGCAACCTCCTCTCTATCTCTTCAACAGTCTTGTCTATTTTTGACTGGTAAAATCCGTAAGGGCCTAAGAAGGCCATTCCTGCGAATATGAAGTAATCGAAGCCGTCCAAAGGGAGAGCTACGGCACCAGCCGCATCCAAAATTCCCATAAATATCAGCAATATGCCTACGGCTACCGAGATTCCTAAGACGGTTTTCACATTCTTCTTTGCCTTTTGAAGATCGAATTCCTTCGCCATACTATGTCTCCTTTACCATGGAATATATTATGAATATGAACATGCCCTGAGATCCCGGAATCATAAGGCCGTCTATGGCATAGAGCATTGGTATTGATGAGGCTCCCTGACCGTTTGTTATGGCCATTATTGCCATTATGACAATTAAGAACAGAGGGAAAGCCACAGCCACGGTGACAAAGGATTCAGCCAGCATACCGAGGGTTTCCATCATCCTCTTGTTCTCCAGCTGATTCTCCTTCTCATACTCCTCCAGCTTGACCAAGAAGTAGGGCTTCAGCTGACCTCCTGATGTTGAGGTGGTAACCACACCCTGAAGGAACTCCTGCCATTTTAGAGAAGGGCTCCTCTTAGCGCCTTCCTTTATGGCTGTTAGAATATCTATGCCGAGAAGCTCCGTATCCCTCGTTATCCATTCAGCCTCCTTCTGTATCTCGCCGTAAATCGGCTGCTTGGAGAGCTCCTTGAATATAACATCCACATTTACATCCGCAGATGCCAGAGCTGCGACGAATGACATGGCAGATGCCAGCTT
>JALSOU010000007.1 GCA_026986305.1 Thermoplasmata archaeon
AAAGGCTGAAAAAGGCGATGCTCCTAGGGTTCTGGCAGCGTCTATGAGATTTCTGTCCATGGTGGAGTAGGAGTTCCATATTGAGCGGAAAACAAGGGGGAAGGCTATGACTGAGTGAGCTATGACGATTATGAGCCATGAGCCGTAGAGCGGAGTGCCGAGGAATGCAGAGATGAATGCCCAGCCTAAGGTTACGGAGGAAACAGCCATTGGGAGCATGGCCAGAGCGCCTGTAAGCCTTCCATTGCCCATAGACCTCGCTGTGAGAATTCCCATGGGAACCGTTATGATTACGGTCATGAATGCGAAAAATACCGAGTTCATTATCACTTCAGCAGGGCTTATTCCGATGACCGACACCGAACTGGATGAGAATATGAGCGAATACCACCTTAGGGTTAAAGAGCCGCCCCATGTGTTTAAAAATGAATAATAGGCTACAGATATCATGGGTGCGAAGATTAGAATGAATATCAGGACGCCGTAGAGATAGATCGCTATGGCTTCCTTTCCCATTCCTATCCTCTTCATCCTCCTCACCCCCATTCCCTTGTATCCCCTGCTGAAACCCAAGTATATGATGAGGAAGAGTGAGGAAAACGCTATCTGAATTATAGCGAGAGCGCTGGCCAGATGAGGCCTTATGAGGGTTGTTGAGAGACTCCATATCTCCACCTCTATGGTTGAGTACCTCCCACCTCCCAGAATCAGCACTATGGCGAAGGACATGAAGCAGTATGCGAATACAAGCATGAAAGAGGATATTATGTGCGGCCTGAGGAGGGGAAGGGTTATCTTCCTGAAAACAGTGAGTTTTGAGGCACCTAAAACTCTTGCGGAGTCCTCTATATCGCTGGATATGTTCTCCCACCCTGAGCCCACTATTCTCATAACAACTGGAAAGTTGTAGAACGCATGGGCTAGAAGTATGGCAGGCAGAGTGTATAGGATTTCCACATGCAGACCGAAGATTCCAAGAAAAGAGTTTAAAATCCCGTTTTTACCGAACATCGCTATGAAGCCTATGACCACTATTATGGAAGGCAGTATGAATGGGACGGTGCTTATGGATTTAATCAGGGATTTTCCCCTGAAATCGTAGTTTCCTATTATGTATGCGCCGGGAAGCCCTATTATCATTGTAAGGAGAGCGCTCAGAAATGCCTGATATGTGGTAAATCCAAGTATATTCTGATAATACTGGTCTGAGAGCATGGTCCACAGATATCTTCCTGTGGGTCCCTTATCCCAAACTCCCTGATAAAGCAGGGATGAAACAGGGTAGAAGAAGAATATCAATAGAAAAAGAAAGGGTATAAAAATTAAAAGTGTGGAGCGCCTCACTGCACAGCCCTCTTCCACTCATCCAGCCATGTATCGTAGTTCTCTGCCAGCACCTCCGGCGGTATGCTGAGATTCACCTCTGGATGCACCGCATATTTGAAGCAGTCCGGAAGGCTTGCGTTTGGATTCACGGGGAACATCCAGTTTGTCAGAGGAATCTCCTTCTGGAATTCAGGAGATAGGGAGAACTCTATGAACTTTCTGGCGAGATTCGGGTGCCTGCATCCCTTTACTATCCCCATTCCCTCTACCTGCAGATAGCCAGCATACTTTCCATTCACTTTCAGAAATGTTGCTCCATAGTCCGTGCTGTTGTAGTACTCAACCCAGTATGCTGGGTCGGTCGCATAGCTCACCACTATCGGAGCCTCTCCTGAGGTGAACATCTCATAGGCGCTGTCCCACCCCGATGTTATCGCCTTTGCATTCTCAGCCAGTTTCTGCCAGTAACTTGCATTGAACTCGTTGTTATTCGCTGCGATTGTCCATAGAAGGAATATCATGCCTGTGCTGGATGTCCTGGGGTCCTCAAGGATTATCTTGCCCTTCCATTCGGGCTTTATCAGGTCTTCAAAGGTCTCCGGAGGGTTCTGAACCTGAGATTTGTTGTAAACCAGAGCAACATACCCATAATCAAAGGGTACGACATGGTGGCTCGGATCAAAATCAAATTCTTTGGGTATTGCGCTCAGATTCTCCGGAGTATATGGCTCAAAGACATCGTTATCCAGAGCCTTCTGAAGCAGGGAGTTGTCCACACCGATTATAACATCTGCCTGAGGATTGCTCCTCTCCATTATAGCCTTTCCGAGTACCTGCCCTGCATCTCCGTATGTCCTCACCTCAACAGTAACCCCATATCTCTTTTCAAACTCAGGTATGGTGGCGTTTTTCAGCCCCCATGAAACGAAGCTGTCGTATGCGTATATAACCAGATGGTCCTCCTTTTCTTCCTTCCCCTGTATGGATGTGTTCTGATACGCCACATATGCGGTGATGATTCCTGCCACTATCACAAGCACGACAAGCACTGCGAGCATCTTCTTCTGCAGAGGATTCATCTCGTCCAGCATGTTATCACCATGTTATAATCTCATCATAAGCTCTATGTATTTAAGGCTTGCTAATAGGGAAAAAGCTTAAATAAATGGGATATTTACTGTATAACCGAGTTATATGATGAACCCTCCATGCACTGTTATGGTGGAAAAGGTCCTGCCTGAGCTGAGGAAAAGAGTGGCCATAGTCCTTAAAGAAAGGGGGTGGCCTCAGAAGAGGATTGCAGAGGCTGTTGGTGTGAGCCAGCCCATGGTGAGCAGATACCTCTCTTCTGAGAGGGAAATACTGCATCCTTCTCTGGAAGAGGATATGAGCAGGGCTGTGGATGAGATAGTGAATCTCATGCTATCCGGAGCAAAGGAAGCCGAGATAATAGGAGCGCTCTGCGAGTTCTGCATGGAAATAAGGGAAAAAGGATTGCTATGCACAATACACCCTGTTGAATCGTGCAGGGTTTGCATGAATCTTAGGAGCAGCCCGAGGGCATCTGAGAGAAGGAAGCTGATGGAGGAGTTCAGGGGAGCGCTCAAAATGATAGAAGGCAGGATACCTGAGAAAATCGTGCCTGAGGTTAGGATTAACATGGCCGCCGCACTTTCAGGTGCAAAGAGCAGGGAAGAGGTTATAGCGATACCAGGAAGGCTTGTGGAGATAAACGGTGAGCTCAGAGCCTTGACTGAACCTGAGTTCGGAGCGAGCAGGCACCTCTCATCTGTTCTTTTGAATGCCATGAAGGTGAGAAAAGATATTAGGGCTGTGGTGAACATAGCCTTCAATGAAGAGGTGGGGAGAGCGCTAAAAAAACTTGGAATAGGATTTGACGAGTTCAACGGAGAGGATGTGCCTGAAAACTGGAAATCCAGCTGTCTCCTTGACCCGGGAGGGTATGGAAGAGAGCCGTGCCTTTACATATTCGGAGATTCCCCTGAGTCTGTTGCCACATTGCTTAGAAAGATTGCGGATGAGGTGAAAGAATGAGGTGCCTGATAATTCTAAATGCCAGAGATTCGGATAAAGATGGGGGATTTTACAGGGAATTAGCTGAAAACAGCGACATCATAATATGCGCTGACGGAGGGGTTAATCTCGCGGTTAAAATCGGAATAGAGCCTGATATCCTCATAGGTGATTTGGACTCTGCGGATCCTGAGCTTTTAAGCTCCCTTGAATCTGAGATAATAAGGTATCCTGCGGATAAGGATCGCACAGACGGTTGGCTTGCGCTCCGCAAAGCGGTTGAAATGGGCTGCGATGAGATTGTAATAACAAATGCGATATCCGACAGAATAGACCACACGCTGGCCAACATACAGATGATGCTATCTGTGGATGCTGATGTGATAATATCTGAGCCTGATATGGAGCTCCGGGTCATGGACGATAGGAGAAAAATCCTGAAAATACACGGAAAAACAGGTGACAGGGTGTCTCTCATACCGATATCCGAAAGGGTTGATGGCATCTCTCTTAAAAGCCTTAAATATGCTGTGGAAAATGCAAGTTTCAGCATAAGGGACATGAACGGGATATCCAATGAAATGGTGTCGGAGAGCGCAGAAATAGGGATAAAAAATGGGATTTTGATGGTTGTACACTACCGTTAGCTAAGCTCGGATATGTTTTCCCTGAGCTTTTCAAAGCGCTCTGCCAGATGCTCAAGAGCGTATTTCAAGGTCTCCTCTGCGGTCAAAGAGCCGTCGGTTTCAAACTGGAATATGAACTTAGTGGGATCCCCTTCCACTTTCACAGCATCAGGGCACTCCTGAACGCATGCGTTGCAGAGGGAGCAGTTCTCAGGGTTCTTAACCACAATCTTATCATCTACCAGATCAAATACATCTTTTGGGCAGACATCCAGGCATTTCTTGCAGTTATGATTGCACTTGGAATCATCTATGGTGACGATGGGATAGTACTTGTATCCAACGCCGCTTGTCACCTGCCACTTCGCATGCTCCTTCCCTGTCCCTAGTATGGCATTGGCCGTTATATATATCGCTTGGCCCTCTGAAAGCTCAACTATCGGTATAAGCTCGTCCTTAGGCCTGAATTCAGGACCATTTATAGGTTCAAGGTCACCTGAGTAAACTGTGCAGGGTCCAACCTTGTGGAGAGTGTATGTTATCGTGCATAAGGGGCATGCCTCGTCAGGAGGATGCTCACACTCAGACCTAAAATTGAACCTTTTTAGGTCCGTAGGTATGGGTATCAGACCTAGCCTATGGGCGATTATCTCATCAAATAAAGGTGTGGAGCCGTCAGCAACCCTGCCATCCTCACTGGTGCTTATTGGCCCTAGGTGGAAATCAACCTCCTCTATAGCCATCTTCGGTATGTCAGCTATGAGGGTTCTCCTAAGAGCATTGACTATCTGGGGCTCAGCGTCATATATTAGGAGCTTAGCCTTCGTTTCATCCATTTCAAGTACTTCTATCTGCATTCAGACCCTTCTTCCTCTTCTTCCGCCTTTCTTCTTCGTTCCATCGTGAGGTATCGGTGTAACATCCTCAATCCTGCCGATTCTAAGGCCTGATCTGGATAAGGCCCTTATGGCAGCCTGAGCTCCAGGCCCTGGAGAGAGGGACTTGTTTCCACCCGGCGCTCTTACCTTAACATAAATCTGGGTTATTCCCTTCTCCTTCGCAGCCTCGGCGATTCTCTCTGCAGCCCTCATTGCGGCATAGGGACTTCCCTCATCCTTATCTGCTTTTACAACCATGCCACCGCTGCATTTGGCCAGAGTTTCAGCACCGGTGATATCTGTCAGCGTGATTATTATGTTGTTATGGGAGGCATATATATGTGCCACGCCCCATTTAACCATTTACAGCCACCTCCACCTTCTTTTCTTCGGTTTTATTTTCAGCGAGCGCGTCTATTTTTTTCTTCTTCTTGTTCCTTTCAGGGTGAAGCTCATCGTTGAGCGGTGAGTTGTAGTGGTATGTTATGAACGCTTCCTCCGATTTCCTCACATGATAGCTTGGAACCGTTACTTTTCTTCCATTAACAGCTATATGGCCGTGAACTATGAACTGTCTGGCCTGCTCAGGAGTATTGGCGAGCCCTCTCAGATAAACTATGGTTTGAAGCCTTCTTCCAAGTATGGCCTCAACATTCAGGCTCAGTATGTCGTCCAGACCTATGTCTTCTCCCTGAAGTATTCCCAGATTCGTGAGCTTTGTTATGAGCTCCTGAGATTCTTTAATGGCCTGAGGGTCCCCATATCTCAGTTTAG
>JALSOU010000008.1 GCA_026986305.1 Thermoplasmata archaeon
CAAAAATGTCCTGACCCTTGGGCTGATTCTGGATGAAGACGGGGAGAAGATGTCTAAGTCAAAAGGCAATGCCATAAGCCCTGATGAGATAATGGAGAAATACGGTGCTGATGCGGTGCGCTTCTACTTCTACACCTCTCCTGTGTGGTATTCCCGCAGATTCGGATATGAGCTAGTCAAGGACACCATGAGCAAGTCCATAGGCACCCTATGGAATGTCTATTCTTTCTTTGTGACAAATGCGAATCTTGATAACTTTAGACCGTCAGATGCTCCAATAGAGGACGAGCTTGACAGATGGCTCATATCAAGGCTCAACTCCCTGATAAAAGAGGTGAGGGATGGCTTTGATTCCTATGAGATACACCGCTCTGGAAGGGCTGTAATGCAGTTCATAGACGAGCTGAGCAACTGGTATCTCCGCAGGTCAAGGAGAAGGTTCTGGGAAGGGAGCATGGAAGAAAAGAGAGGGGCCTACGAGGCACTATACAGAACCCTTGTCACGCTGACAAAGCTCATGGGACCGATGACTCCATTCATAGCTGAAAGCATGTACCAGAATCTGGTAAGGTCCGTAGATCCAGAGGCTCCAGAGAGCGTCTTCATGTGCTCCTATCCTGAATACGATGAGAGCGTGGTTGATGAGGAGCTTGAAAAGGACATGGGGCTGGTGATAAAGGCTGTTGAAGCTGGAAGAAGGGCAAGGCAGAGCGCAAACATAAAGCTGAGGATGCCTCTGAGCGAGGCCATAATAAGCGGGGCCGAATCCGAGCTTAAAAGGCTTGAAAGGTTCGTGGATGTGATAAAGGAAGAGCTGAATGTAAAAGCGGTCAAGATGAGTTCAGGGGAAGGCATGATGGAATCCACAGTTTCCCCGAATTACGGGGTTTTGGGTCCAAAATTCAGGGCGAAGATGAAGGATGCGGTGAAGATAATAGAAGGTCTGAGCAATGAGGACATAGAGAGGCTGAGAAAGGGAGAAATCCTTGATTTCGGTGAGATAAAGCTCTCTCAGGAAGATGTTATTATCGTGGATAAAGTTAAAGAAGGATACTCAGGAGCTCACGCTGAAGGCACATCCATATCCGTGCTCGTGAGGACTGAGATAACGCCTGATCTGAGATATGAAGGCCTTGCGAGGGAGATAATAAGAAGGATACAGAACATGAGGAAGGAGATGGATCTGGAATATGACGAGCATATAGAGACATACTACCACGGCGATGAAGAGCTTGAAAAGGCTATTGAAAGGCACAGGGAGTACATAATGAAGGAAACACTTTCAGACAGGATTGAAAAGAGGGATAACGACGGCACAGAGTGGAAGATAGAGGGAATGAAGGTGAGGATTGAGGTGAGGAGAAACTCACCTAACTGAGCATCCTCTCAACATCCCCCAAATCCCAGTGCATTATTCCTTCAGAATCCATCTTTTCTATGCACTTCTTTGTGAATCCTGCCTTTGAGACTATAAGGAATTTTTCCTTTCTATCTTCATTGTGCCATTTCACAAGCTCTTTCTTTTCCATCAGTTCATCTATAACATTACAGGCTATTGGCCTATTTCTCCATTTGACCTCTCCAAACAGGATTTCTTTCTTCTTTTCATTGAGTGCTACGATGTCTATCTCATCTCCCCTGCGGTTCCACCATGAGCCCACGGTATCAAAATCCATCCGCTCTCTAACAATATCCCTTATTATATCCTCAAAAACTCTGGCAGTATGGTCCGAAAGAGATAGTATCGTCTTTTCGTAAACACGCCCATAGTTCCCCTCCTCCATAAGGGAATAGTTGCGGTGCACGAATCTGAACCAGAAGGAATAAAAGTTGTTCTTTATGAAATACCTACCCATCTTTGACCTTCTTTCATCCTCCGTTACAGGCACCTTTCTATATATCAGGTCAAGGTCGTCTTTCAGGGCTGCGATATATTTAGATATGCTCTGCGGTTTTATGCCAACATAATCTGATATCTCGGTAAGCGTGGATTTGCCTGAGGATATTGCCTCCATTATTGAGAAATATGTCCTGTATTCTCCACCGAACTCGTTTCTAAGTACTAAAGAGCCTTCATATTTCAGAGGAGCCAGATCGTCGAAGAACATCTCCTTTATGAACCTCTCAGGCCTTTTTTCCCCGCTTTTCTCCAGAAGTTCATAGTATCTCGGCATGCCGCCGAATATGGAGTAAAAAACTATTGAATCCTTAAATCCTATTCCCATGTCCCTGCATATCTCCCTGACGGTTCTGAAATCAAGCTCTTTAAGGAAGAGTACCATATCGGTTCTGCCGAAGAGCGGGCTTTTTGATGAAGTGAACATCCTGTTTACCATGCTCACATAAGAACCGCAGAAAATCACCCTAGCCCTATCTCTGTTTTCATCCAGAATCCTCTGAATTCTTGAGATTATTGCAGGATTTATCTTTTCCAGATTCTGTACCTCATCTATGAAAATCACCCTATCCTGTGTCTTTACAAGGTATTCTATTATCCGGTCTATCTTTTCCATATGTGGTATGTATATTCCTTCTCTTATTCTTTCAACCCACTCACCGGAAAGTGCCTTTTCGCTCTTCTCCTCGCTGGCAAAGAGATAAATACATTCCGGAAAGCTTTCCATGACAAGCCTAGTTTTTCCCACCCTTCTTCTCCCAACAACCGCTATGATAAATGGATCTTTGAAGCTTCTGAGCTTTTTAATCTCCTTTTCACGGTCATAGAACTTCATAATCCCTGATAGGAATTATCCTATTTAAGGATTATTCTTCCTTTCCTAGGATGTGCGTAAAATAGATAGGAATGGTTCTGAATTATTTAATCCCCGATACCACCTTTTCCACTATCTTCCTGCTCTTTTCCTCTATTTCCCTGAGCATTTCCTCAGCTTTCTTCTTCGTTTCCTCTGCATATTCCTTATCCTCTATTCCGCCCAGATTTATCAGAACATTCAGATATGCAGAATATCCTGCTGTGTATGCAGTGAGCGCAGAAACCCCGGCATCGCTAAGAGCGTTCGGGTTCCCTTTCTCAGCCAGAATATCCGCCAGCTCTAGAAGTTCAAGGCTCAGGCTAAGAGTCTCCATGGGGACCTCTATTGCTCTCTTCGTGGCTTTCTGAATCTCTGCACCCCTTATAGCCATCTCCTCCTCGGTTTTCTTCGGCAGCTTCATGGCGGCCATCATCTCATAGAACGCATATGTATCCCTGTCTATCAGTGCTACGAACCTGTCCTTCAGCTCCTGAGCTTTTCTCCCTGCTTCCAGCATTTCATCCCAAACATCGGAGTACTTCTTCTTTCCATAGGTAAGGTTGGCAACCATGGATGAAAGTGCTGCAGAGAGGGCCCCGTTTAAGGCAGCCACGCTGCCCCCTCCGGGAGCGGGAGAATCCCTTGAAAGCTCGTCTGCAAAGTCTTTTATGCTCAGATCAACCAGCTTTTTCCTCTCCTGCATCCTCTCTATCTTATACTCAATTATCTTCTCATAAGGGTCGAATTCCGATACCTCATTGAGACCCAGCGACATTATCGCCACATGGAGGAGGTCTTCTTCAGGCACAGCATCGCTCTTTCCCATCTTTCTGAGGAAATGGGAGCCTGCATCCAGCAAAGCATTTAAGGGAACAAGCCCCACTATTTCGCTGCCTGTCACCCTTATCCCCCTGCTAATTGCCTCTTCCTCGCATGTCTCAAATACCTTCCACAGGGGCGTTTCGTGGTAATTGGTGAGGTTTATGGATATCTGCGCTCTCCGGTACTCATCTATGTACCATCCTATCGCCTTCACATATCTCAGCTTTCCGGGGACCTGCACCCTGCTTCCGTCCTCCATCTTCTTTTTGTACCCGCTCTCCCTTATAACACGGGCTATCCTGTTGGCCAGCTTCTTATCAGTTGTATTAAGATTAACATTGTATGCTATCAGGAAATCCCTTGCGCCTATCACTGTTGCACCGGTTTTAGCCACATTTTCATTCCACTCTGATGGTCCGAAATCAGGCTTCCACTCCTCTTTGCTCAGCTTTTCAGGCAGAGCTTCATATTCTCCTGAGCGTATATCCGCAAGATTCCTCCTGTAATCCTCCTTTGCAGCGTATTCGTAGAGATAAACAGGTATTCCAAGTTCCTCTCCCACCCTCTTTCCAAGTTCCTCGGCAAGAGCAACGCATTCTTCCATAGTAACGCCTTTAACAGGCACGAAAGGACAGACATCGGTTGCTCCCATTCTGGGATGCTCTCCCTTATGCTTTCTCATGTCTATGAGCTCAGCAGCCTTCTTTATCCCATTGAAAGCTCCTTCCAGAACCTTTTCAGGCTCTCCGACGAAGGTCACCACAGTTCTGTTTGTTGCCTCCCCGGGATCCACATCCAGCACATATACTCCTGCTTCCTTTATTGCGCTCACTATCTCCTCTATGACCTTCATGTCCCTTCCTTCGCTGAAGTTCGGCACACATTCCACTATTTTCTCCATAAAATCACCTCAATCTATGGGCTCTCCTCTTTCAGCCTTTCTCAGTATGGACAGGAGCTTCATACGCTCCTTTTTCGCAAATTTATCTCCTTTCAGGTCCTTTGATATATCGGTGAGGCGCTCTATGAGCTCCTCAAGCTCTTTAACCGTAGGTTTATGGAAATCCATTCCCACAGCTTCAACCTGCTTTCTCACCATGGGCATGGCATAGTCAAAACCCCCATGGTCCTCGCAGAAAACAGCGATTATCGCATCCAGAGCATCAACCAGCGGGTCAACCATAGAATCACATCCTTTCCACAATCTTCTTTGCGAGATTTAAGAATGCTTCCTCAACATGCTCGCCTGTCTTTGCACTTGTGAGATAATACTCTGTGCCGTATTTCTCAGCATATCTCCTTATATCCTCCTCGCTTATCTCCTTGTTTGGAAGGTCGTTCTTGTTTCCAAGAAATATTATCGGAACCTCTCCTGTGACGCTGAAAAGGTTTTCAGGCCAGAAATCGAAGCCTTCAAGGGTTTCCTTTCTAGTGAGGTCGCAGACTATGAGCGCTCCCTGGGTGCCTTTGAACGCTGTCATCTGTATCCTCCTGAACTCGTGCTCACCCATGAGGTCCCAGATAAGCATGGTAACCTGCTTATCCCCTATATTTACAACCTTCTTAGAAACCTTTGTACCGAGCGTGCCTATGTACTTATCTGAATAAACATCGTAAACATACTTCCTTATAAGGCTGGTCTTTCCCACTGCAGGGTTGCCTAACAGACAGATTTTAACCTTCAATTCACCCATCTCATTCCTCCTGAAGGAGCGCTCTCCTCGGGCATGCTTTAACCGTGCAGAAGGTGCATGCCAGCTTGTTCTTATCCCTTTCTGATGTGTGGAGGGTTATATCCTTTACGCTTGGAAGCTCTTTTATCTCCTTCAGGACCTCCATAGGTACAGGTTTTGTAAGAACGATGAATATCTTTCCCTCTGAGAGCAATGGTTCCTCGCCTATGACCTGCCTCACATGGCATCCCGGCCTACTCAATATCTCCAGAACATCCTTGAGAGCGCAGGAGAGCTTGTTCATCTCCATATCGAATTCAAGCACATCCCAGCCAACAACTGGTCCCACT
>JALSOU010000009.1 GCA_026986305.1 Thermoplasmata archaeon
GGAGCTCAAGCCTGTGGAGTAGTCCCTCTTTTGAACTCTTCTATCAGAGTCTTAGGTGTTATGGATTTAACTCCTTTCAAAGACTCGCCTCTTTTAGAAAATACTATTCTCTCCACATTCATATGCGCTGTTTTCTCCATAAGTGTCCTGGCTCCTTTTCTGCCATTTGCTCCCCATTTCACCTCTCCCACCGCAATAACTTTGCGCTTTCTTCCTTCGGTTATGATGAAATCTATTTCAGGGTCCAATGAGTATTCTCTGTTTCCCCCATATAGCTCTGCCATAGCATCTGCCACCAGCCTTTCCACTGCAAGGTTCGCCATCTTTCTAAGATTTTCCTTTATCTCTCCGAAACTCACCTCCCTTTCCTCTATGTTATGTCGATCTGCGAGATAATAAAATGTCTCCATCACGGGAGATTTCACCCTGTAAAATACCCTCTTTTTCATGCCGAAAAGAGGAATTTCCTCTATCAAGTCCATCTCCTTCAAGCTCCTGAGATATGAGGCTATTAGTCTGCTATCGTCTCTCTCTATTATTCCCCTCAAATAGAGAATGTGAGCCACTTCCTTGGACGACCACGCCCCTGCCCCTATGAGCCTTAGAATCGTATCATATATCCTGCTCTGCCTCTTTTCCTCTTCGGAAAATATCTCGCCTATGAGCGCAGGTATTGCGTTTTTTGAGTGCTCTATAACACTCCATAGGTCTTTGAGGAAATCTCCAGAAAAACTGAACATCGGAATGGTCCATGGGTCTCTTATGTAAGCACCGTAGTTTATGGACCTTTCTGGTTGAAGATTGAGATCTCTGAAAAGGTCTCCGGGAGATATCAGACCAACCCGGATCTCAGATAACATTCCAAGCAAGGGAGAGTTTGCAGAGAATATCTCATTTACAACCCGCATGCTTGAGCCTGAAAGTATTAGCTTTCCGTGAGGATGATAGGTTGAAAGTTCTTCCAGAAGTGAGGGGGGCAGATGTTGAAATTCGTCTATCACCACAGTTTTATCGGCCTTCAACATCTCTCCAACCATCTGTATCATGTCCTCTGCCCTCTCAATCCTTCTTGGCAGGGTTCTCTCTGAAAGAGAAACGCCATCCCTTCTGACATAGAAATAACTGTCATACTTTATGAAGTTCTTTATGATGAACGTCTTTCCGGTTTTCCTTCTTCCATAGAGCAAGATCCACGATCCTGTTCTTTCTATTTTTTTGGCTTCTCTTCGCCATATCTTCATATTTCAAAGAAAGAAAAAGATATATATAAGATTTTCGTAAAGTGTATTTTGCAATTTACACTTTGCCAAACATACTCTACAAAGTAAGGGAATCAAAAAGACTTTATGCACCTGAAAGATGCGCCATGGATAACATGAAACGCACACCCCTTTACGATGAACATGTGAAGCTAGGCGCAAAGATGACCGAGTTCGGCGGATGGGAGATGCCCCTTCTCTATGAAGGGATAGTTAAGGAACACATGGCGGTCCGCCAAAAAGCCGGGATTTTTGATGTTTCCCATATGGGAGACCTGTACATACATGGAAAGGATGCAGGAAATTTTTTGAGCAGAATGACCACGGGAGATTTCAACAAATTGAAGGTGGGGAGCGCAAAATACGTTCATATACTCAACGAAGAAGGAAAGATAAAGGACGATGCCATAGGATACAGACTTTCAGAAGAAGAATACCTCTTTGTACCCAACGCAGGCCCGACACCGATGATTGAAGAATGGTTCAAATCCCACAGCGATGGCTTTGATGTGGAGATTGAAAATCACACAGATGACCTTGTGTGCATAGCTTTTCAGGGACCTGAGGCCAGAAAAATGCTGTCCAATATATCAAAAGATGCGTCTGAGACCAAGTTCTTTAAGATGAGGTGGGCGGACCTAGGACTTCAAAGAGAGGGCGCAGAGGGTTTTCTTTCATATTTTTCAGATAAAAGCCTGATTTCTGGCACTGGTTACACGGGGGAGGATGGGTTTGAGATAATAACCCTTAGAAATCAGGGGATAGAGCTGTGGAAAAAGCTAATTGAAATGGGAGCAGTACCGTGCGGTTTGGGAGCGCGAGATACCCTTAGACTTGAAAAGGGTTTCCTTCTATCTGGGCAGGACTTTAACGAAGATCGCACCACTCTGGAAACAGGATGGGATTTTGTTATAGACTGGGATCACGATTTCATAGGAAAAGATGCACTGATGAAGCAGAAGGAAAGGGGAGATTATGACCTGTGGATGGGGCTAATTATGGAAAAAGGTATTGCCAGACACGGTTATGAAGTATATAAAGATGGAGAAAAGATAGGTGTAGTCACCAGCGGAACGAAGTCTCCAGTACTTGGAAAAGGCATTGCGATGGCTTATTTAAAAAGGGAGTATGCAAAAAAAGGAGAGAAAGTACAGGTCGATGTCAGAGGAAAGCTTTACGATGCAGATGTTGTAAAGACGCCGTTCGTATAATTATTCGGTTAAATCTCTTTTACAACCTCTTTCATATATTTCAATATCTCTTCCTCGTTTCTATCCGCCTTCACAGCGGCCACGAGGAGGCCTTTCATACCTGCTGATACTATAAATATCTTTATCTCTCCTGTTTCTACTATCACATGCTCTGGGTTTTTCTGTCCAAGCTCCGTTGCGGCGGTGCCCGCTGCACCCAGAACAGTGGCGCACATTATGCTGAATGTCTCAGGATATGCCCCCTCAGGAACCTCTATGTACTTTGGCATACCATCGCGAGTTATAAACCCCGCAGCGATTGTTTGGAAGTTCCTTTTAATATCAGAGATTATGTTCTCTATTTTTTCCATTTTTTCACACTCCTTTTCTCTCAACCTTAAACATGCACCTCTCATCTCCTTTGCTTTCGCACTCCACCTCTTCACATGAAAAAGACTCATTGAAATAGCTCTCGTAAATGCTCTTTATTATTCCCTTTAAAATATGACATGTTGGCATGCCTTTTCCTTCTTCAACCTCTATGGAACCATGAACAACCACAGAGTCCCCTGAAAACTCGGCTTTTTCCACCCATCCCCTTCCCGCTAGGAGATTTCCCACCACTTCAAAATATCGATCTTTATTACCTTCAGAGCTTTTCATGGCTATTTCTGCCATATTTCTGCCCAAAACCTCTCCCTCTCTGAAAAACAAACCATAACAGGCATATGACATGACGCTCTCGTAGATCTTTCTTATCTCAAGCAGCTCATCCTTTGATATTCTGATAGTTCTCATTGTCATCAAAGGCTATAGGGTTTCAATGTTTATAAAGTTTCCTTAAATTTGACTTTTTTGGCGTTTAAACTTTATTTAAATTATATAAAATATTTATGTTTTATATAATTTAATCTTCAAAGACTAAGATTTTATATGTAAAGACTAAATGGGGAAAACATAATTCCAAAGAGGAGCTGTGTAAAGAATGTCCCAAAATAAAAGGACCGAAAACACAGAAAACATGCTAAAAAGACTGAAAATAGATGGGCTTAGTCCATTTGAGATAAAAGAAATACTTATAAAAGCAGCTAAGAGAAAATCAGAGAGAATGATGTTAAATGCGGGTAGAGGGAATCCTAATTTTATGGCCCTTATACCTCGCTATGCTTTTTTACAGCTTGGGAGATTTGCCCTTAGCGAGGCCGAGAGACATTTTGGCTACATGGGGTCTCTAATAGGAGGGCACAGCGATAGAGAGGGCATAGAAGAGCGCTTTGAGATCTTTGTAAAAAACCACTGGAAAGAAGAAGGTACAGAATTTTTGAATGCTGCTGTTAGTTATGTTAAAGACTATCTTGGTTTATCTGCAGGAGATTTTCTACATGAAATCGTACAAGGTTATCTTGGATGCGATTATCCTTCCCCTCCTAGAATGCTAAGTCACGGTGAGAAGATCGTTGTTAGATATTTGCTTAAAGAGATGGGAGCCAGCTACGATTTAGGATATGCCCTTGTTGACGACACGCAATTATTTGCTGTTGAAGGGGGTACCGCGGCAATGGCGTATCTCTTCGAATCTTTAAAGGCAAATAGAATACTGAACAAGGGCGACAAAATAGCTCTTGTGGTACCTATATTCAGCCCCTATCTTGAAATACCTCATCTCGATAATTACGATCTTGAAATAATTGAAATACATTCTAAAGAGGAAAAAGGGTATCAGGTGCCTTATGAAGAGCTTGAAAAACTGGAAGATAGAGAGATAAAAGCCCTTTTCATGGTCAATCCAGGCAATCCAACAGCTGTAAAATGGAACGGGCAAACTCTCAAAAAATTGAGAGAAATTGTGAAAGAAAAAAGGAGAGACCTGATAATAATAACTGACGATGTGTATGCGACCTTTGCAGAGGATTTCAAATCCGTGTACACTGTGCTTCCTCACAACACCATACTCGTGTATTCCTTTTCAAAGTATTTCGGAGCAACTGGTTGGCGCCTAGGAGTCATCGCTTTGCACAGGCGCAATGTGGTAGACCAATTGATAGAACATCACCCTAGAGAAATACAGGAAGAACTACACAGGAGGTACGCTCCTATAACGACGAACACAAAAGAACTTAAGTTTATAGATAGACTTGTGGCAGATAGTAGAAATGTGGCCCTTAGACATACTGCCGGGCTGTCTACTCCTCAACAGGTGCAAATGGTTCTATTTGCTTTATATGCACTTATGGACGAAGAAGAAAAATACAAAAATGCAGTAAAGCGTGTTTTAAAGCGCCGTTACATGGCATTACATCGTGGACTCGGCATACAACCAGAGAAAGATGAAAACTATGTATATTATTACACTCTACTGGATACTGAGAAACTTGCAGAGCTGCTGTATGGAAAGGAATTTGCAGACTGGTTCGTTAAAGCCTTGCCTCCCGAAGATTTTGTCCTGCGCCTAGCCATGGAAGCAGGTGTGGTTCTTCTTCCTGGAAAAGGATTTGAAGTCTTCCATCCGTCTGCGAGAATATCTTTAGCAAACCTTAAGGAAATTGACTACATAAAAATAGGAAAAACCATAAGAAAAATGCTAAAAGAATATCATGAAAAATATTTAAATAATAAAAATAAAATTATATTAAACTTATAAAATTTTCACTTCTTTATCTTCGTCTCCTTTCCTTTCTCACTTATCAGAACAACCCTGCTGGGCCTGTACTCCATAACAAGCTCCCTTCCTGTGTACTCCGCAATCTTTTCTCCGAATTCCCTTATTTCCTCGTGGGAAGGCATGTTTGCCATGGTCATCCTCTCTCTGGAATAGCCTACAAAAACATAGCCTTTTGCTTCTATGAAATTAGGGTCCGCCTTTTCTATGAGCTTCGCATACTCCTTTTCATGCCCTTCCATGTTCCATCCCTTTACGAGGGTGTGTCTTATCACGGTCCTTGTGTCCAGAGATGGCAGGAGTTCAAGGGTTTCGTTGAGCCTTTTCCATCCATCTGGAATCATGGGAACCAGAAGTCTGTCATATATCTCTGGGTTTGGAGCAGCCACGGTGATGTAAAGCTGTGTCGGCAAAGGGTCAAGGTTCTCTATGGCCTTTGGAAGCGTGCCGTTGCTTACCAGAAAT
>JALSOU010000010.1 GCA_026986305.1 Thermoplasmata archaeon
TATCTTCGGCCAGCTCATCGTGGTAGTATGTATCGTAAACTATCTCCTTTATCCCTGCATTCACCAGTATCTTAGCACAGACGCTGCACGGGTGATTTGTCACATATATCGTAGCTCCATCTATGCTCACACCGAATATGGCAGCCTGAATCACAGCGTTTTGCTCAGCGTGAAGCCCTCTGCAAAGCTCATGCCTTTCGCCAGAAGGGACATTCATCTGCTCCCTCAGGCATCCTGTCTCATCGCAGTGCTTCATTCCCCTCGGAGGTCCGTTGTATCCTGTGCTGAGAACCCTCTTGTCCTTCACTACGACTGCCCCTACCTTCCTCCTTATGCATGTTGACCTCGTGGCCACAAGGTATGCCATCATCATGAAGTACTCGTCCAGGTTTGGCCTTACGATCTTCTCCGCAACGCTCATGGGTGGGCATAGCGGTACGGGTTAAATCTCTTTTCATTCCTCCCTTTCCTTCCTGCCTTCCCAGAACCTGACGAAGGCATCAACCATGGCATCCAGAAAGCTCTGCCTGTATGCTATCAGAACCTTTGCAACCCTTTCCTCATCCTTTACGAAATACCTTCCCCGCCCATCTCTGGACAAAACTCCGGAATCAACCAGCCTTTTTAGGTGATAGGAGAGGGTGGAAGGAGAGACATTGAAATGTCCTTTCATCTCCCCATGTGTGGAGTACGGGTGCATCAGGAGGTGAAGCACTATCAGTCTGGGAAGCTCCTGCCTGAGTATTGCAAGATACCTTTTATCCCTCGCATCCACCTCTCTGCCCTTTGCCGGATAGTATGTTACCATCCTGCCCTCCTTTTTTTCCACTATAAGCCCGTGCTTTTCCAGAAATCTTACCTGATATCTCAGCGTTCCCAGCGCTATGCCTGTTCTCCTCTGCAGTTCCCTCATGTGAATTCCCGGAAACTCCTTGATAGCCTCGTATATGCGCCTTCTTGCCTCCAGATTCAGTATTTTGTCCTCCATGTCACTCCTTTCCAAAGAGCATTATGGCCAGAAAAACCACGATGATCAGGTCCAAAGATGCGGAAATCTCATATCCTACTCTGAAAAATCCTGTTATATTCATGAAAATCAGCATGCCTTTTATCAGAAGCATGGATCCTATTCCTGCCACAGATAGCATCCTAACCATGCCTGTTCTTCGGTATGCCAGAAGTGAAAGGAATATCAGGAGAGCGCTCCCCGCGCTTATCAGCCCTGCGATTATCGGGAGGGTTTCCACATTATCACCGCAGGTTTATAGGCAGGGATTAAAATTAGTTTTGGTCTCCAAAAGTCCAAATACCTTCGGCACTATTCTGTCTTGTGAAAGTCCATTCCATAAAGAGGGCAACCCTGAAAATGGCGCTTGAAGTTGCCAAAGACACCTATCCGAAGGAATTCGTCGCCCTCATGAGGGCATACGATGGGGTCATAGTGGAGCTCCTCTTCATTCCGGGAACTGTTGGAGCGGATAGGAGCGCGATGATTCCGCTTTACATGAAACCAGTGGATTTTTCAATAGTCGGGAGCATCCACAGCCATCCTTCTCACAATCTTACTCCGTCTTCAGCTGACCTTTCCATGTTTTCAAGGACAGGACAGGTGCATATAATCGTGGCATATCCCTACACCATGGAGAGCTGGAGGGCCTTTGACCGCCACGGAAACCCTGTGGAACTTGATGTAATATAGCTTAGAAGACAACATGGCCGAAGGCGTTGGTTCCGTTTATCTTGTCTATCTTAACCTTCACCTTGGTTCCTTTTTTGGAAACTCCTTTCACATATATCACGAATTTGTCTATTCTCGCTATGCCATCTCCCCGTCTTCCGACGCTCTGTATCACCACATCGTAAACCCCGCCCTCCACCACTGCGGCCTTTGGTCTAACAGCCTGAACCTTTCTCACAGTAACAGGTCTTATGGCACCGCAGGCATCGCATTTCAGCATGAGTATCCTGTCCTTCCTTATCAGCTCAGTATCAGGCCTCCCGCACTCAGAGCATATCACATAGGTTTCCACATAGGAGTTGAACCTGCTCTGTATGGAAGCCTCCGATATCTTGGATTTGAACACCGCCCTCCTTCCCTCTATATCTCCCGCAGTACCCAGTTCTTTTAAAAGGTACTTTAGCACATCCTTTGGGTCTCTCCTTATCTTCTCGCAGACATCTATGAAATTCCTTATTATCGTGGTTTTACCCTCATTTATAACATCAACCTTTGGAATCTCAAACCTCTCTCCACTCTTCACTGTCTCAGGTAGGGATTCGTAGGCTGTGTTCAGAAGCTTTTCGTAGTCGAACTCCTCTTCGTCCATGTTTGGTGATTTGCGCCTTGTACTTAAAGTTAATCTCACACATCGAAGTATCTCTCTATCTCCCAAGGAGATGTGTTTCCTATGAACCTCGCCCATTCTTCCTCTTTCAGGGAGACGAAAACATCGTAGATCGGACCCAAGGCTCTTTTTATCACTTCATCGCTCTTCATCTCTTCCACTGCCTCTTTAAGGTTCATCGGAAGCGTCTTTACCCCTGACTTTCTCCTCTTAGACGCACTCATCCTGTATATGTTATCCTCAACAGGTTCAGGAGGCTCTATCTTCCTCTTTATTCCGTCGAGACCTGCATGGATTATAACTGATTCAGCAAGATAAGGGTTTGCAGATGGGTCAGGACTCCTTATCTCTATGTCTGGATTCCCTTTTCCCGCAGGCACACGGAGGAGAGCGCTCCTATTCCTCGCACCCCAAGCAATGTATGCAGGTGCCTCCAAGCCTCCCGCGATCCTTTTGTATGAATTCACAGTTGGATTTGTTATGGCAGTAAAGCCTCTCACATGTTCCAATATTCCCCCTATGAAGTATCTCGCGGTCTGACTCAAGCCGTATCGGTCATCAGGGTCATAAAAGGCATTTCCACCGTCTTTTTCAAGGTATATGTGCATATGCATCCCTGAGCCTGCCTCTGTTGGTATCGGCTTGGGCATGTATGTGACCCTTAGCCCGTATTTTTTAGCAAGTAGCTTGGATATGTACTTATGCGCCAGAATGAAATCCCCTGTCCTTACAACGCCCTCTGCAGGGATGAGCTCGATTTCCATCTGTCCGTAGGCGTTCTCATGGTGCTGATATCTCACAGGTATCTCAGCTTCAATTAGGTGCTCAGCCAGATCCTTTCTGTACTCAGCCATCTCATCCTCAGAAGGGGGGAGAAAGTACTGGGGACCTGATATGTTCCTAACATTGAGAGGATCTTCATCGGATCTGAAAACGAAGAACTCCATCTCAGGCCTTATTTTCACTGAAAATCCGTAGTCCATCAGGGTTTTTTCTGTTCTGTATGCCACATTTCTAGGGTCTGTGAGAAGGGGACCCCCATCATCCTTGTATGTTCTCAGAGGTATTAGGACTTCTGTGGTCTCAGGCAGAGGAATAACCTTGTCCATCTCGGGAATTCCGAGGATATCAGAGTCCTCTATATCGGCAAAGCCCTTTATGGAAGAGCCATCTATTCCTATGCCTTTCTCACCCTCATTAAGTAGGGTTTCCAGAGGGAAGCTCAGGGTCCTTATCCTTCCATAGACATCGCATACAAAGCCATGAAACCACTTTACAGTGTGCAATTTATCAGGTATATCCTTCATAATACTACATTCATATGGGTTATTTAAAGATTTTCTGACCATCTTCCGCATATACCCAACAATTGATGTAAAACTTTATTAACTCCCTTTTTGTACGACTTATTTAGAAACGGTGAAAAAGATGGATGAAGCGGAGCTTCCACCGGTTGATCAGTGGATAAAGGAGCAGGACTTCGAGACCACTGCGGATATAAAGGTCCCGAAGCGTCTGATGGATCAGGTCATAGGGCAGGAGAGAGCCACCGAGATAGTGAAAAAGGCAGCTCAGCAGAAAAGGCATGTCATGCTCATAGGCGACCCGGGGACAGGAAAGTCCATGCTCGCACAGGCCATGGTGGATTTCCTTCCAAAGCAGAAGCTCGTGGATATTCTGGTTTATCCCAACCATGAGGACCCTAACAATCCAAAAATAAGGACTGTGCCAGCTGGAATGGGAAAGAAGATCGTTGAAAAGTACAAGAAAGAGGCAAATGAGAGGAAGATGCAGAGGAACCAGACGATGAACATGATACTCCTCTTCATAGTAATGTTTTCCTTCTTCATGTTTATAATCTACCAGGAACCCATGATTATTCTCACAGGACTCCTGATAACTGTCCTTTTATTCATGGCAACCCGCTCTTATCCTATGATGAACCGTGAGGATGAGGATGTTCCAAAGCTTTTAGTCTCTCACGAGCCGAACGACAAGCCTCCTTTTGTAGATGCCACAGGAAGCCATGCCGGCGCTCTCTTAGGTGATGTGCGCCACGACCCATTCCAGTCAGGTGGGCTTGAAACTCCGCCGCATCAGAGGGTTGAGGCAGGTGCGATACACAAGGCAAACGGAGGCGTGCTCTTCATAGATGAGATAAACATGCTGAGGCTTGAATCCCAGCAGAGCCTTCTAACCGCACTTCAGGAGAAGAAGTTTCCCATATTCGGACAGAGTGAGCGCTCCGCAGGGGCAATGGTTAAAACAGAGCCCGTGCCCACAGACTTCGTTCTGGTGGCTGCTGGAAATCTGGATGCGCTTCAGGGAATGCACCCTGCCCTGAGGTCAAGGATAAGGGGATATGGCTATGAGATATACATGAATGTGGCCATGGATGACACAGATGAGAACCGCAAGAAGCTCGTAAGATTTGTAGCTCAGGAAGTCAAGAAGGACGGGAAGATACCTCATTTCACCAAGGATGCGGTTGCTGAGATAATAAAGGAGGCTCAGAGAAGGGCTGGAAGGCGTGGCAAACTCACCCTAAGGCTCAGGGAGCTCGGAGGCCTCGTCAGGGTGGCGGGAGATGTGGCGAAGTCTGAAAAAGCGAGGTATGTCACAGCTGAGCATGTGAGAAAGGCAAAGAAGATAGCTAGGTCTCTGGAGCAGCAGATTGCGGACCGCTACCTTGAAGTGAGAAAGGAATACAGCATGTTCATGAAAGAGGGGGCGGCTGTTGGAGTTGTCAATGGTCTAGCTGCGATAGGCGGCGAAGAAGGGGTCTCAGACTATTCAGGCATAGTCCTTCCCATAGTGGCTGAGGTCACACCTGCGCAGACAAAGTCAGGCGGAAGGATAATAGCCACTGGAAAGCTGGGAGAGATAGCGAAGGAAGCTGTTGAGAATGTCTCAGCCATAATAAAGAAGTACACAGGAGAGGACATAAGCAACCACGATGTACATATACAGTTCATAGGCACCTATGAGGGTGTTGAAGGGGACAGCGCATCAATATCTGTTGCCACAGCGGTTATTTCAGCCCTTGAAAATGTGCCTGTGGACCAGAGCGTTGCCATGACAGGCTCCCTCAGCGTAAGGGGACAGGTCCTTCCTGTTGGGGCAGTTACAG
>JALSOU010000011.1 GCA_026986305.1 Thermoplasmata archaeon
GATACATGAGAGGATTGCCAGCATCCATGAAGGAGCTGAGGAACATCTCCATGGAAGCGAGAGGAATTACCATCTTAGGAGGTCCTGTTGCCAGATTTTCCAGAGAGGCTGAATCTCTGGGATACGATTATGTGGGAAAGCTTGATATTGAAGCCAGCGTATTTGACCTTTTAGAAAAAGGCAGGTTCACACAGAGAAAAAGGAGCTACGAAGAGTGGCTTGAGTGGTCGGTGAAAGGTGCTCCTCTCATAGCACAGCACCCTGATTTTCCCAACTACCTTATAGCTGAGATTGAGAGCTTTAGAGGCTGCCCGAGATACTTCACAGGCGGCTGTTCCTTCTGCATAGAGCCAATGTACGGCAAGCCAATTTTCAGGCCTCCTGAGAACATAATTGAGGAAATAAAGGCTATGTACTCAATAGGACTGAGAAACTTCCGAATAGGAGCGCAGACAGATATATTCTCATACATGGCTGATGGAATCGGAAAATACGAGGCTCCTGAGCCGAATTTGGGTGCGATAAAGGATCTTTTTGAAGGTATATGGAGGTGCTGCCCTGAGATAAAGGTTCTCCATCTGGACAATGCCAATCCTGCCACCATAGCCAGACATCCAGACATCTCAGAAAAGGTGGCTGAAATCCTTGTTAAGTACACCACTTCTGGAAATGTAATTGCTTTTGGAATGGAGAGTGCTGACCCTGTGGTTATAGAAGAGAATAACCTGAATTCAAGACCTGATGAGGTTATGAGATCCATTGAGATAATAAACAGGGTTGGCGCTGAGCGTGGAGAAAACGGGCTTCCCCGCCTGCTTCCCGGCCTCAATTTTTTAGGAGGGCTTAAAGGTGAGAGCAGAAGGACATACAGGCTGAATTATGAGTTCCTAAAAGAGGTGCTGAAAAGGGGACTTTTGCTAAGAAGGATAAACATAAGGCAGGTTGCACCCATAAGAACAGAGTTTCCTAGGATTCTCTACAGGGATTTCATGCACTTCAAGAGGAAGGTGAGGATGGAGATAGACAGGGCGATGATGGAAAGGGTGCTTCCAAAAGGCACGATTCTAAGGGATGTTTACCTCGAGCTGAATAAGGGAGGGGTTACCTACGGCAGGCAGATAGGTTCATATCCTCTGGCTGTTCAGCTTCCATATCTAACTGAAACTGAGAGATTTGTAGATGTTCTCATAACTCACCATGGGGAGAGGAGCGCTGGAGGTGTTGAAGTCCCACTTAACATAAACAGAGCACCCCTGAGAGCCATAAGAGAGCTTCCATACATAGGAAAGGGCACTGCTGGAAAGATAGCGGCTAGACGGCCCATTAGTGAGAGAGAATTCATGGATATTGTGGGAAAAGAGAGCTATGAAAGGATATCCAGATACATAGCCTTTGATTAGATGAGGAATAGGGCCAAGGCTATTGCTCCTGAGAGGGCATAAAGCATGAGCATTCTTCTCACCAGAGATTTTTCTGTTAGAGGACCTTTGCTTAGTATGAAAAGTGCTATAGTATACCATTTTGTGCCCTCAGGTGCCTTTATCCTGCCATCGTCTAGAATTATCGGGTTCATACACACCTCCCTTCTGTTTATCCCTTTCATATTGTGATAGACCGTGGAAAACAGCTCAAAAAATGCAGGCAGTATGGCTATTGCACCGTAGAACTCTATCTTCCCGAATATGGTTCCTAGACCTAAAAGTGCTCCGAGGGAAAGGGTGCCCACATCACCGATGAATGTCCTAGCTGGATACCTGTTGAAATAGTAAAGTGCAAGAGAGGCGCCTAAAATTGAGGAAAACAGGATCTGAGCATAGGCTGGTGAAGAGTTCAAAATTGAAATTACCAATAAAGAGGAGCTTATTATGGCTATCTCCCCGCTTTCCAGCCCGTTATACCCCGCAGACATGTTAAGAGCATTTGCAGGTCCAGATATCCCTATCGGAACAAGGATTAGGAAATAAAAATAGAAAGGAAAATCTATGTGGAATCCTAGGGGCATGGAGATATAGGTGCTTACTGGGTGAGCCAGTATTATGGGAAAGGACGCTGCTCCAACGACAATGGCCTTTCTTTTCTGTGAAAGCCCCCTCAAATCGTCATAGGCCCCTGTGAAAGCCACTAGAAAAAGTACGGAGAGAGTTATCATCGTTTCTCTGAAATAACTGAAATTTAAGGATATGATTATTAGAGCTATGGCTATGCCGATGACAGCCGCTGTCCCTCCCATCTCTGCAACCTTCCTCTTATCCCTCTTATTAACATCCACCCCGCTTATTCCCTTTTCACTCATCTTTTTTATGACCACGGGAAGGAGGATGAATGTGAATATAAGCGAGAGAGCGAAAGACAGAATGGTTGGGGTGTAATCCATGCTCACGGCTAAATTTCCGTAGTATATGAAATTTGAGCATAGGAACACGCAGGGTCATAAGCGACCAAAACCTTCTTTTACACCCTTGCGAATAGGCACCTATGATTCCATCTGAGATGCTGGAAGAGCTCAGGTCCTTTCTCGGAGATAGGGTGAGCACTGCACCTGCGGACACCTATGTCTTCGGTTTTGATGCATCCATACATCACCACAAGGCTGAGGCTGTCGTGTTTCCTGAAAGCACTGAGGAGGTTCAGAGGATAGTTAAGCTGTGCAATAAATACAAGGTCCCGATAACTCCGAGGGGAAGCGGTTCTGCACTGGCCGGTCAGGCTGTTCCTATAAAAGGCGGAATAGTGATGTCCTTCAAGAGAATGAATCGCATTAAAGAGGTGAAGGTTGAGGACCTTCAGGTCATAGTTGAGCCAGGAGTGATAAATGACCAGCTGAATGCTGAGCTGAAAAAATACGGCTTTTTCTTCCCGCCTAGCCCTGGGAGCGGGAAAGTTGCCACGATAGGTGGAATGGTTGCCATGAACGCATCTGGAATGAGAGCTCTCAAATACGGAGCGACGAGGGACTATGTCATGGCTCTTGAAGTTGTCACTCCCACAGGTGAGATAGCGCACTTCGGCACACACACGATAAAGGATGCCTCTTCCTATCAGATGGCAAAGCTCATGGTGGGCAGCGAGGGAACCCTTGGGATAATAACCGAGATAACCCTGAGGATTGAACCACTTCCAAAGGACACCAGCATAGTTCTGGCAGCTTTTGAGGATGCTAGAATGGCGGGGCAGACCATATCGGATATCATCGCATATCCTTTGATACCTGCCTCGGTTGAGTTCATGGATAGGGTCTGCTTGCAGAGCGTTGTAAACTCCAGAGCTGTGGATTTTCCTGTGGTGGATGCAGTGGTTATGATAGAGCTTGAGGGGACTGAGGAGGAGATAAAGGAGGACCTGAAAAAGGTGGAGCAGATAGCTAAAAAGAACGGCGCTGTGGACATAAGGGTGAGCTCAGACCCTGCGAAGAAGAGCGAGTGGCTTGAGGCCAGAAAGGCTGTTTTGCCCTCAATGTCCCAGTATGCCAGAGGAAAGATGTTCATGGTTTCCCTTGCAGATGACATGTCTCTCCCGATTTCAAAGATACCTGACGCTGTGTATGGCTTCCACGAGATTGAGAAAAGGCACCCCCATGTGGTTCTTGGTGTCTATGGCCACGCCGGAGATGGGAACCTCCACACCATATTCCTCATAGACCCCAGAGAAAAGGAAGCGTGGGAGGATGCTGAGAAGATGGTTGAGGAGATGTACGACCTTGTGATTGAGCTGGGAGGGACTGTTAGCGGAGAGCACGGCATAGGGATTACAAAGGCGCCTTTCATGAGGAAAGAGAAAAAAGATAGCATTGAGCTCATGAAGAGGATAAAGAGAGCGCTGGACCCAAACGATATAATGAACCCGGGGAAGAATGTGGAGTGGGACGATGGCATTCTAGTAGACCTAAGATACCCAGTTAATCTTGGAGGTGAGGATGGTGCTTGAAGAATATGTTGACCAGATGATGCAGTGCACCTCATGTTCATTCTGCACCGTGACCTGTCCTGTGATGAATGTCCTTTTAACCGATGCCTCCAGCCCCAGAGGAAGGGTTCAGATAGCCTATGGTCTCTACACAGGAGAGCTTGAGCTGGATGAGAGCGCTTCTAAGAGGCTTTATGAATGCACAACCTGCGGAATGTGCGACCACAGCTGCCCGTCAGGGGTGCATATAGTTGATGTGATTAAAGCGGCTAGAAAGGTTGTTTATCCGGAGTTTTCAGTGGAAAAGCAGAGGAGCTTTGTGAATAACATAGGGGAGAAAGGGCATACCTATGGAGAGGCCAAGGAGCCGGTATGGGCGTTCACAGGGCACGAACCGAAGGAAAATGCGGAGATAGCGTATTTTATGGGCTGCAAAATCACGGCGGAGAGCGGCCACGCTCAGGGAATCGCTGCTGTTAGGATTTTAGAGCATCTCAATGAGGATTTCACAACGCTTAATGAGGTCTGCTGCGGCGCTCCTCTTATGTACATGGGAGCCCCTGAGGAGAAGATAAGGGCTCAGATGGAGAAAAACATGGCTGAGATACGGAAAAGAGGGGTTAAGAAGGTTATTTTCTCATGTCCCTCATGCTATTACATGTTCTCAAAGGTCTATCCGAAGTATGTGGATATCTCAGACATAGAGTTCCAGCACATAGTGGAGTATCTGGACGGAAAGCTGGATATGGACGACTTTGATTCTGGAACAGAACCGATAACCTACCACGACCCCTGTCACCTTGGAAGGACCTTCGGAGTGTATGAGGAGCCTAGAAAGCTGATTAAGCTCATACCTGACGCTGATTACATGGAAATGGAGCACAACCGTGAGAACTCGCTCTGCTGCGGTGCAGGCGGGAGCCTCGCCCTTTATGAGCCCTCTTTGACTAAGAAGATGGCTGAGCGCAGGGTTTCAGAGAGCGATGGGAGGATAATAGTGAGCGCCTGCCCCAACTGCGTAGGTAACTTCTCAAAACACACCAAGGCCATGAGCATAGAGGAACTGCTCTGGAATAAGATGAAAAAGTGATTATGCTATGAGAGGTAGCAAGAGATGCCTTATGGCATGAAGCTGCTCAGGGCTCTTTCCAGATACGGTTACTACCACATCTTTAAGAGAGAATCTGAGCTGAAATGGCCTCTCCTCTATCACATCTATGCTGTTTAGGTCTTTTATAGGAATCTCATATAGCCTGTCTCCACTACCTATTACCAGACCGGAGAGAGCCAGATAAAGCTGTCCGTCCCTCCACTTTAGGTGGACATCCACATCGCCGTCCAGAAGCTTCACCGAGAAGTTCACATCATCTACTTTTTTCAATTTCATAGACCCTGTCTCCTTAGCTAATACACTATATATAGATTTTGGAATTAGAACTCATGGTATTT
>JALSOU010000012.1 GCA_026986305.1 Thermoplasmata archaeon
TTTCTAGGATCGTCCTCAGGAATTCCGGCCTCCACTTTGCCCACAAGGTCAGCTCCAACATCTGCACCTTTTGTATAAATTCCACCTCCCACTCTTGCGAATAGAGCCATGCTTGAAGCACCTATTCCGAAAAGGAGCATGGTCTCTCCGATGGTCTGAGGATCCTGACCTAAAAACTTTAGGGTATAATACCAAGCACTCACATCCAAAAGAGCTAGGCCCACAACAGTGAGGCCCATGACTGAGCCGCTGGAAAAAGCCACCCTTAGGCCCTTATTGAGGCTGTGCTTCGCAGCTATGGTTGTCCTAGCACTAGCTCTTGTAGCTATCCACATACCTATATACCCTGCCATGGCTGAGAAAAATCCACCTCTAAGAAAGGCTAGCAGGACATAGATTGAGAGATAGCCTGCAAAAGACATTAAACCTAATATGATTCCCATGGCTACGAAAAATACAGTAACCCAGATGTATTCCCTTTTCAGATACGCTGCCGCAGCGTTTCTTATGGCCCACGAGATCTCCTGCATATCCTCAGGACCCTCATCTTCCTTCAGCACCTTCCATGCTAGAAATGTTGCAAACAGCAGAGCCAGTATGGAAGCAATAGGAGCCAGCATTATGAAATCCATGGCATCACCTTAGGGGGAATCAAAGAGGCGGTATAAAGATTTTCCTGAATTAGAGTTTTCTAAGCTTTTCATCTAGCTCTCACCAAAAACTAAATTAAGTGATGAGAGTATGGTGATATGTGTATATGAAACTGCTCTCAATAATTGCCATTGCCCTTATTTTATCGCCTTATGCCACAGCAGAGAAGATTGAAAACGAGACGAATGTAGAAAAGATAGGTGACTGGATAATCTCAAATGAAATAGATGTCAAAAATTCCACCGTAATTCTGGAAGGCAACCTGTACATCAGAGGAGGAAGTCTGAGAGTAATAAACTCAACTCTATACATAAAATCCTATTCCACTGGTCAATTCTCCATATATGTGGAAAATGGAATTTTTTCAGTTATTAACTCCACAATAACGGCCTACTATCCAGATAATAGATACAACATTCTGGTTTATTCCGATGGATACATAGATATCCACAGCTCTGTGATAGAGCATTCTGGATATGGCCCTGAAAAGAAGAGCTGCCTATATGTTGAAGGCGATATAGACATATCCGATTCTGTCTTTAAATATGACTACTATCCGATGTGGGCACATGGGATTAAAAACAAAAAAATAGAGAATATAAGCGCTCTTTACAACAATTTTGCCTTTTATCTGGAGGATTCTCAAAATATAGAGTTCGCAAACAGCACTGTTAGGAATACCTATGGTATGGGTATATGGTTAAAAGGCGGCTCCCACAACGCGATAAAAAGTACATTTGTTGAGAACATATATTCCAAGGATTCCCATGCAGAAGGCATAGTTATAGAGAACGAAAGTTCTGATACCATTGAAGAAAATGACATAAGATACACATCAAGGGAGGGCATATTCATAAAAAATTCTGAAAACAGTAGCATTCTGGGTAACCATTTCATCTGGAACGGTGTTGCACAGGTTCACCTTAAAAACGCTTCCAACAGCACTGTTGAAAATAACATAATGGAAAACTCCTACAAAGGCATGCTTATAGAGGGATGTTATAACACACATCTGCAGGGAAACAACATCTCCACAAAATTCGGCATATCCTTAGTTGGGTCGGAAAACACAACACTGAGAGATGAGAGTTTTGAGAATGTGAAATATTACGCCCTGCTCTCATACTCTTCCAACATCACAAGAATATACAGCGCTCGCTTTTTCAATGTTACTTACTATCTATATTTAAAGAATTCAAGACTTGTATTCATAGGACACATATACTCTGACAAATACAGGATTTATGGGGAATCTAGGCTTTATCTATCAAGACTGATGAAGGTTTATGTGTATGATGAAAACAACAGTCCAGTAAGCGGAGTTGTGCTTAAACTCAGATTTTTAAGGGAAAATATAGATGAAAAAGTTACCGACAGAAATGGGGAGGCGTTCATAATAGCTCCCTATGTGGCTCACACACAATATAAAAAAATATACTCGTGGTGCGAAATATATGCAGAAAGCAATATGAGCTTTGAGGAGAACCCCATAAGGTTCTATTCCTCAACAACAAGGAGGGTAGTTTTCAGGGAAAAAGTGGGTCAGATACATGTCTCCCTAAGCACGGACAAAAAGGAAGTCTTACCCGGTGAAAGAGTCAACATAACGGTTATCGCAGAGAAAGACAGGAAATTCATTAAAAATGCAACACTTCAGATATATGTTGATAAAAAGCCCATTTTTGAGAAAAATATCATATTCAATGGAACATACCACATTTCCATTGAGGTGCCTCAGTTTAACGGTAGCATAAAGATATCTGCTGTGGTTGAATGGAAAAACATGGAGGGCAATGCAAGCACTAGCTTGGTAAAACCCACGGAGATATACGAGGAAAATGCCCCTGTAAAGAGTTCTTCTGGATTCCCTTACGTTCCGTACATCGTGGCTCTTGCAGTGCTTATTCTGCTTTCAGCGGTGCTGTTAAAAAGGCGCAAAAAAGGTGGGTTTGAAGGGTATAAACCACTTCCTAAAGACAATATAGAGGTTGAAAGATAAATAAATATTCTAAAGAATTTTATACCTTAAAGCTTACCGAATGCTATGCTCTCGGAATTCCTCCTAATATTCATACCCATATTTGTGGTAATAGACCCATTCGCATCATTGCCTTTGTTTCTCTCCCTGACAGCAGATATGGATGAAAAATCTAGGAGATATGTGGCCAAACTCTCAAATCTCGTGGCCTTTTCATTCCTGATACTCTTCGCTTTTCTAGGCAAATTGATACTTGATTACTTGGGAATCTCCATAAATGCTCTGATGATTGCGGGCGGTCTCCTGATGCTTTTTTCTGGATTTGAGATGATGAAAGAAGGGGATAAACCGCGCTCCAAGAGGAGCAGGGATATCACTCTACCTCCGGGAAACATAGCTGTTGTCCCTCTTGGAACACCGATGCTGGCAGGCCCGGGAGCTCTCTCGCTTGTCATAGTTATGACCCAGAAATATCCAATCTATATGTGGTCTATTATAATAATATCTGTTGCCATAACACTCCTGATAACCCTTGGGATATTCCTTCAAGCATCCAGAATATACAGATTTATAGGGGAAACGGGGAGCAGGGCTCTGACTAGGATAATGGGTCTTTTGGTGGCAGCCTTTGCGGTACAGTATATACTTGATGGCGTGGCAGGATGGCTTTCTTCCATAGGAATGATATGAGGCTCACAGCCTTTCCAAAACCGCACCTATCATCAGAGGCAGGAGAACCGTGGCATCTCCATCTATGGTTATGTAATCCGCATCCTCTCTGACTTTTCCCCATGAAACAGCTTCCCTAACCCTTGCACCTGATAAGGAGCCGTCGTATTCAACAGCTGTTGTGATATACACAGCATAATCAAGACCATCTCTGAACTGGTTCCACCATATCGTGTGGTGCTTTGATATACCCCCTCCTATCATCAGGGCTCCTGTTTTTTTTGCTGTGAAAACTATGTCTGCAAGCTCCTGCTCGTCCTTGAAAAGGTTCACATGGAAGTCCTTGTGGTCCTGCCAGAAGCTCCAGAGCTGAGAGCCAAATGCACCGTCTGTTATTCCCGGTATAAAAACAGGTATTTCGTTCTTCCATGCCCAGTAAAGGAAAGAATTCTCTCCAAGGCGCTTTCCAAACTCCCATGCCAGCTCCTTTGTGGATATCTCCCTTATTCCAGAATCATATATCTGGTGAAGTATGGGCTGCATGTGCTCTTCCAGAGGAATTCCATAGGATTCGTTGGGAACGAATACATTTCCCAGACGGTTTATGCCCTCCTGATGGAGTTTAGCATCATCTATGAAAAAGGTTCCGTGATAATAGTCAGCCCATGAGCGGGCAAGATCATGGTCAAGGGCCCCGCATGTTGTTATTATCCCATGCACCAGTTTTCTTTTCACAAGCTCTATTATGACTCCTCTGGTTCCTGTTGCCAGTATGCACGCTGGAAAAGACAGGAAATTGAATATCTCTGGCTCTTTGAACATCTTTTCAAGTATATTGACTCCGATGCCCACATTTTTTGCTGTGAAACCCCCTGAATCGTAGAGCGCTCTCACAAGATCGTCCAGACTCATTCCCTTTCTGATCTCTATGTCCTCAACAGGCCTGAGTTTTTCTTTCATGGATGGCCATCTGAACAGGATTAATAAGTTTTTTCACAGCATACCCGAGCCTGTAGAGTGCGGCTATTTTGCTTATTTCCCAGATTTAATTAGGGGAAGTTCTAGCTTAAAGACTTCTGCCCGCCATATTCAAACCTGATAGAGTCTTAACATCCTTTAAGTTCCGACTACACGAGAGTTTTGAGGTTGATTTTTAAAAAATTCTGAATAATTTTCATATCCAGACATATGAAGATAGAAATTTACTTATATCAATCCTCACTTTCTCTTATTGAATGACTTGCAAATACATTCTAGTAACTCCTGCAAAAAATGAGGAAAAGAACATAGAAAATCTCATAAAATCTGTGGACTCTCAGGACCTCAAACCATCACTATGGGTTATAGTTGATGATAATAGCGACGATAGAACACCCTTTCTTTTAAAGAAATATTCTGAAGGTAAGGACTACATAAGAATAGTGAAGTTCCCTGTAAAAAAAGGATGGGACATAGGCATTCATTATAGCGAAGTATGTATTTTTGGTTTCGAGAGTGCCATAAGAATAGCGAAAAAAGAGCATATTGATTATGAGTACATAGGTCTTTTAGATGCAGATATTATTTTAGAAAATAATTATTTTATTAAATTAATAAAAAAAATGGAAAGCGATAAAAAAATAGGCATAATCGGTGGAGCAGTATATTCTTGGAATGGAAACAAATACATTTTAGAACACAATAGAGAGGATTTGCCTACTGGTGCCGCAAGATTATGGAGAAAAGAGGCCTTCGAAAAGACAAACGGATATATGCAGACATATTCACCAGATACTGTTTCAAATATTAAGGTAAAGATTCATGGGTGGAAAACATACACCTTAAAAGAAGCTAAGGCCTATCAAACTAGGCTCACCTCTTCAGCCATGGGTTCATGGAAAGGTCTGATGAAAGTTGGTATGAGTGTATACTATCTGTTTTACCCACCAGAAGCTGTTCTCGGAAGAGTCATTAGGTTGTCCCTAACTAGGGGTGTGAGCGGGGCCATAGCCTTTCTTTTAGGTTATTTTAAGGCGTGGGTGAACAGATACCCCAGAA
>JALSOU010000013.1 GCA_026986305.1 Thermoplasmata archaeon
CTCTATATATGATTTGAACTGCCTTTTATAGCTCCTCTTTATCTCCTCAGGGTCTCCGAAAGATGCTTTGGAATCCAGCCATCTCACCTCTTTTCCTCCGATTTCTATGGGATTTTTGAGGAGCGCGTCGGGGGTTTTTCTTCCTTCTGTGTTGGGCATCTCGCTTTCCTTTGTGTACTCCACCCCCATGGAATCCAGCCAAGCAAAGAGCCTTTCTTCTCCTTCCAATCCCCTCTTCATCTGTTCCTCATGCGCTCTTGGGGAATAAAGATAATCCGCTTCCATCGCCTCCCTTATCTCCCTTTCAAGTCGCTCATCATCCACAATCTCCGGATTTTTCAGTATCTTTTTCGTCCTTTTTTTGGACACATTCATGGCTGCTAGGAGTATGTGCGCCATAAGCATCGGTGAGAATCTCTCCTTTTCCGCAAGTTTAACTATGCTCACTCCTTTATTCCATTCATCCAGCAGATCAGCCCTTTTTGACATTATTTTTCCATGAATTCTGATCATCCTCCTGACCTCTTTCTGATAGAATATTATACTCATGGTCTCCACATCCAACCCATATTCCTCAGAAATTCTCCCAACATCTTGAATCGCTTTCAATTTTTTTGAAATCTCATCATATTTTGAAATAGAGAGGACTGGAGGCATTGTGAGCAGATGGGCACTACACTTATAAAATTATTTAATTCATAATTTAAAATTATTTAAAAATAAATTTCAAATTTTTATCTTTTTTCTTCCGAATAAGAAAATTACAAATATAACCCCTTGATAGAGGAGAAAACAGACCCGGCTTAGCTCAGTCTGGCGAGAGCGGCGGACTGTAGTGTGTTCCCGGAGAAATCCGGTATCCGCCGAAATCCGCAGGCCCCCGGTTCAAATCCGGGAGCCGGGACCAGTTTTATGTTGCTTGTTAAGGAGCTGAAAGCTCCTTGTTTTTGGGAGGTGACCTTTTTGGAAAAGGGCACTTCTTAAATCCGGGAGCCGGGACCATTCATAGAGGAGCAAGATCTTCTTCTTTTAACGCAAAAACACAAATAGGATTTATCATATACTGAAATGTGCTGAAATCTGCTGTGATAGGCTCAGGAGGCGCTGGAAGAAACATGCTTTCAAGCCTTATGGGAAAGGGCATACCTCTTTATCTTATGAATTCGTCCAAAGATCCGAGGTTTTCCCAGATATTTTCCTTAGACAGGGAGATCATCGCTTCAATAAGCACAGATAAATCTGTGAAAAGGCAATTGATGGAAACGGAGCGCTCCGCCCTCACAGTTCTTTCAAAATACGATGTTACATTCTCCGTATCCGGTCTCGGGGGTTTCTATGGAACTGCGGTCCCCATAATGCTCAGCAGGCTCTCAAAGGATATTATACCCATCTTCACACTCCCTTTTTCAATAGAAGGAGAAAAAAGGAGAAGAACAGCGGAAAAAGGAATGAAAGAGATTCTCAGCTCGTCTGTTTGGGCCATAGCCCTTGAAAATGATAGGCTCCTGAAAATAGCGCCTAACGCAACTCTTGATGGTGCATTCAGGGCGATGAATCTGCTAGTGTCTGAGATAATCGTGGCCCTTACTGTGGCCTTCGATGATTCCGACAGCATAAAGAGGGCCTTAAAAGGAAGGGTCGGGGCTGGCATAGGCACAGGGGAAGGCATGAACAGGCAGGAGAAGGCTCTCAGGGATGCGCTCTCCTCCCCATGGCTGAACATGGGAAAAAAGGCCATAATTGTGGTTAAAGGCGGGAGATTTGAGGATTTCCAGTGGATAAAGCAGGAGATTGAGGATATGGGTTCCGAAATATCTGCGGAGAGCTACATTCCGGGAAAGGAAAGGCTTGAGCTACTCATCATCTCTTAGGGCATATATCTCTCCATTTATCCTTATGATCCTGATGCTTTCTCCGGGGTCTTTTTCCGTTTTAATTGTTACCGTTTTGTATGTTTCAGGATGGAGAACCTGAGCCTCCCCATCCCTGTATGAGATGACCACCGCTTCTTCCGCATCTTCCTTTCTAGCGACAGCTTTGAATTTCTTAACCTCTCCACCCCTTACCTTTTTTTCCACCCTTTTTTCAAGGGAATATATCCTCCATGTTCCACCTGAACTGGATATTATCTGGTGATACTCCCCCATGTATTCAATGAAATCGCCTTTTCTGAACTCAGGAAGCCTTACGAGGTAGGTGAAGCGGTATATGTCCTCCCCTTCCTTTCTTCCTGCCAGCTTCTTTGACTCTGTTATCTTTCCAGAAAATCTCCTGCTCAGCTCCTTGGCGATGTTTTTGGCAGCTCTGGCATTGCTTATGTAGAAATCAAGCCCACCATGCATCTCCATCTCATCCGTTATGAAGACATCCCTTGAGCTCCTTCCCATCTCCTCTGCCATTCCTGCTATGAGCTCCTCAGCCTCAATCTTCTCCTCATCCGTCATTGCTCTGTTTGGCCCCCTAACCTGAATTATGGCCTCATAATAGCCTCCGTGTATTCTGCTGCACCTTGGGCAGGTCATCCTTTTCAGCCTTATCTTTGACTCAAAAGAGAGCTCCTCCTTCATGCCCCCTATGTCAAGAAGAGCGCTCCCCGCAAGGATGTAGTTCCTCTCATCCTGCTCTCTCAATCCAGCATCCATCTCTATTATTCTGGCATTTTTTGGTATTTTTACCATGGAGAGCGCATTATCTATTATGGATTTCTCAAGGTCTTCCGTATCCTTCCATCTGTTTCCATCTTTGGATATTGAGAGGCAGTGAGGACAGACAAAGAGGTCTATGTACTCCTGAACCTCTATAAGCTCGTGGGTTTCAAGGTAGCATTCCCTGCACAGCCCGTCTATCACCGCATCTCTTTTTCCGCATCTGAAGCACTTCACAAACCCTCCTCGCAGCTGTGGTTAAAAAACTTTTCCACCGCAAACTTTAATACCTGATGCATAGACTTATGAGTATGAATCCCACGCTCCGCACCATAGGTCTCTTCACACTTCTCACCCTTCTATTCGTAGGAATCGGGGCCCTATTCGGGAGCTTTACAGCATATGGATTCTGGACAGGGATGTTGCTCTTCCTGATATTCGCCCTGATAATCAATGCATTTTCCTATTTCTACAGCTCAAAGATAGTGCTGTGGTCTTACAGGGCAAGAATAGTGGATGAAAAAGAGGCTCCGAAGATACACAGAATCGTAAAAGAGGTTGCGGAAGCAGCGGGAGTTCCTAAACCAAAGGTAGCCATAGTGCCTTCAAAAACGCCGAATGCGTTTGCAACTGGAAGAAACCCGAAAAATGCTGTGGTCGCCGTGACAGAAGGAATACTGAAGCTCCTTCCTGAAAGGGAGCTAAAAGGAGTAATAGCTCATGAGATGGCTCACATAAAGGACAGGGACATACTGATAATGACGATAGCCTCCACAATTGCAGGTGCAATAGCCTTCGCTGCCAGATGGTTTTGGTGGAGCACGCTCTTTTCAAGGAGAAGGGAGGATGAAGGGCAGATACTCATAGCTCTTCTCGCAATGATCGGTGCTGCGATAGGAGCCATGCTCATACAGCTCTCAATATCAAGGCAGAGGGAGTATAAGGCAGATGAAGTTGGTGCGAGAACCATAAAGGATCCAACGGCACTGAAAAATGCCCTCATAAAGCTGGAGGACTACAACGAGAGGTGGCCGATTGAGCGGGGAAATCCAGCGTCAGCATCACTTTTCATAGTGAATCCCTTCAGAAGCAGGGGTTTGATAGCGCTCTTCTCAACCCACCCACCTATGGAAAAGAGGATTAAGAGGCTGGAAAAGCTGGAGCAGGAGCTGATGTTCGCACCGAAGATTTCAGCAGTGGAAGCCAGCGTCAAAGGCGTGGATTCACCGTACAGGGTTAAATAGATGAGAATTATATCACGGCGATAGCTTGATATCCCGTCAGTCAGTTCTGGTATTTGCAAACAGCATCGTGAGCGCTCTAATGGGTTACATAGCCATGTTTTTCATAATAAGATACATGGGAAAGGAAGCTCTCGGTGTGGTGGCTTTTGCCATATCCTTCGTAGGTCTTTTCAGCTTCATAGCCAATATGGGCTTTGACAGCGCACATATAAAGAGGATTTCAGAGGGAAAGGACCTTGGAAAATGCAACGGCACATACTTTTCAATAAAGCTCTTCCTCATATTTTCCATGGTTTTCACCGTCCTGCTTTCTATATATCTGTGGAAAAACATACTTGGACATGGTTTTGAAAGCCCCCTCCACGAAAAGGCGATATACATAGCCATAGCATACTGGTCAGCATTCGCCCTCGTCAACGGATTCGTGGCCACATTCAACGGAAGAAAGGAGATAGCTAAATCTCAGCTCATAAGATTCACAAACGATGTAGGGCGCAGCACGATACTTATCATAGTGGCTCTGGCGTCCATAGGGGTTCTCGCTCTTGTTGGAGCATATCTCTTAGGCTCCCTCTTGGCCATATTCTTGGCTCTGGCACTTTTCAGAAGGCTCCCTCTCTCAAAACCTAGCGGAGAGTATTTCCGATCGTACCTCAGGTTTGCCATTCCCATATCCATAGCTTCTTCAATATTGGTTGTGGCCTCAAACACTGATGTGGTGATGATACAGTGGTTCTGGAGCTCCTCAGATGTTGCGGATTATTACACAGCTAAGAAGATAGCTATGCTACTGACCATGATAAGCATGGCTGTCAGCACCGCCCTTTATCCAGCCCTATCATCGTACCACTCAAAAGGAGATATGAAAATGCTCGTGGAGAAGGCGCGGAGCGCTGAGAGATACCTCTCCATGTTCGTCTTCCCCCTCGCTTTCTTTATCTTTGTCTTTCCAGAGAGAGTCCTCGTTCTTCTGAGCCATTCAGTCCTTTCCTCAGCCCCTGTTCTCAGGGTCCTAGTACTATTATACGCTCTCATAGTCCTGAACTACCCTTATAATAACCTTGTAGCAGCCATGGATAAAACAATAATTCTTGGAAAGATAAATATAGTAAAGGCTCTCCTAAACATAGCCTTGAACCTTGTATTCATACCTGTTTCATTCTTGGGGATTAGGATGCTTGGCATGGGAGCTTTCGGAGCAGCTCTGGCAACCCTAATGGCCTTCTTGCTTACTACCCTGTGGCTCAGATGGGACTCATACAGGCTTTCTGGCATAGTCATGGACCTCAGAGTTGTGAGGCATGTGATCGCTGCGGGGATAAGCTCAGCTCTTTTCTACCAGCTAAGGTATATGTGGCCAACGAACTGGTATTTTTTGGCAATACTCGCACTGCTCTTTCTGGCTCTTTATTTCCTTTTGCTATATCTCATGAGGGAATTCAGA
>JALSOU010000014.1 GCA_026986305.1 Thermoplasmata archaeon
CGACGGGGAGTACGATTCAGATAGAGAATATAATGATGGAATCGTTCAGAGAACTGCTTAAAGACCAGATAAAGGAGAGGATGAAGGAGACGCTTGAAAAGAACCCTGAAATAAAGAAGGAGATGGGTGAGGCTATAGAGATGCTCATAGAGGCAAGATTGAAGGAAGTCTATGCCCTTCTTAAACTATCAAAGGCTTCTACAAAATTAGGGCTAGAATCTGCTCCACCGAAGATAAGGGACGAAATGATTAAGGCCTTCACATCACTTTTTGAAAAAGAGATAATAGAGATAATGGATAAAGGGTTTTGATCTTATTCCTTTTTCAGATGTACATCCACCTGAGGGAATGGGATCTCTATTCCTTCTCTGGAGTACGCCTCATATATGGCCTGAGTGAGTGCTCCTTTTACATCCCAGTAGCTTTCTGTCTTCGTCCAAGGTCTGAGCTGCAGATTTATTGAGGAGTCTGCGAGTTCCGTAACCACAACAGCCGGAGCAGGCTCTTTCAGTATCCTTTTATCGGACTTCATCACATCCATTGCTATCCTTACAGCCTTGTTTATATCCGTGCCATATGCAACCCCAACATTGAGATCCACTCTTCTTGTTTTCATTTTCGTGTAGTTTATCATTGGGTTTCCCCAGACCAGTTTGTTCGGTATGGCGATATATGTGTTATCTGGGGTAAGAAGCTCTGTGGACATTATTCCAACTGCGCTCACCTTTCCGGTCATTCCCTGCGTGCTTATGACATCTCCCTTGTTAAAAGGTCTTATCATGGCTATCCAGAAGCCAGCCGCCATGTTCATGAAGCTGTCCTGCAATCCAAAAGCCAGAATCAGACCGATTATTGCAGATAAGCCGAGAACAACAGAATCCATGTTGAAACCCAGAGCTCCGAAGAATGCCAGAATCACAAAAACATATAGGAGAGCGCTGAGAAATCTGGCGAGAAACTCCACGAGTATCGGAGGCAATTTAGTCTTTCCAAGGCTCTTCTTGAATATTCTCACCACTACCTTTACGAAGATCACTCCTATTATCAGTACCGCCAGTGCCCAGATTACCTGCATCAGGGTCAAGCCAATATATGGTATTGTCTGATTTAAGTCCATTTATTCACCATATATCGCAGAAAATAGATGATATATATAAGTTTCCTTCAAAGTTGGGAATAAGAAAAATTAATGGTTTTAGTCCCTCTTTATCATATCTGCAATCTCTGTTGGAATCCTTGCCACCTTCACTCCTGCAGATTCCAGCGCTCTTATCTTGCTCTCAGCTGTACCTCTTCCTCTTGTAACTATCGCACCTGCATGCCCCATTCTCTTGCCGGGGGGTGCTGTTCTCCCTGCTATGTATGCATAAACAGGCTTGCTCACATGCTCTTTTATGAACTCGGCAGCCTCTTCCTCCGCTGTTCCACCTATCTCGCCCACCATCACTATCTTCTCAGTCTCAGGATCCTTTTCAAAGAGATCAAGGATTTCTATGAAGTTGCTGCCTATCACAGGGTCTCCGCCGATTCCAACAGTGGTGCTCTGCCCTATTCCTGCCTCTGTGAGGGAGTTCACTATTTCATAGGTGAGGGTTCCTGAACGGGAAACCACTCCAACATTCCCTTCTTTGAATATAAGATTAGGAAGTATGCCTACTTTGGCTTTTCCGGGTGATGCCAGTCCGGGGCAGTTGGGACCTATGATTCTAGATCCTTTCATCTTCGCATATGAGATCATCTTCATGGCGTCGTGAACAGGCACATGCTCGGTTATGGTTACCACCAATTTTATTCCAGCGTCTATGGATTCAAGAACAGCATCCATGGTAAATGGAGCGGGTACGAAAACTATTGAGGTGTTTGCTCCTGTTTCATTTACAGCCTCCTGAACAGTGTTAAACACAGGCACTCCTTCAACTTTCTGCCCTCCTTTTCCCGGAGTGACTCCTGCAACAACATTTGTGCCGAATTCCTTCATGGCCATGGTATGGTACCTACCCTGATGGCCTGTTATTCCCTGCACAAGGACCTTTGTGTTTTTGTCCACGAGTATCGCCATTTAAGCACCTCCTGCCAGCTTCACAGCCTCTTTTACTGCATCTTCAAGGGTTGAAAACGCACCTATTCCCTCTTTTCTCAGTATCTCCTTGCCCTCTTCCTCGTTGACTCCCTTTATTCTAGCCACTATCGGGACCTTAAGCGGCTTTTCCTTTATGGCATCAACCACGCCCTTCGCCACTGTATCGCACTTGGTTATTCCGCCGAATATGTTGAGGAAAACCACATCTATTGGTGCTTCGCCGATTATCTCAAATGCCTGCTTTACCTTCTCAGGGTCATCTGTTCCTCCGAGGTCAAGGAAGGTTCCAGCCTTCCCACCGTGGAGGGAAAGAACATCGAGGGTCGCCATGGTCAGCCCTGCACCGTTGGCTATGACCCCAATGTTTCCATCGAGCTGCACGAATGCTATTCCCCTTTCTCTGGCCTTTCTTTCAAGAGGAGTGTATTCCTCTTCAACCTTTTCCATATCAGCATGCCTGAAAAGCGAGTCGTCGTTTATTATGAGCTTTGCATCGGCAGCCATGAAGCCATCAGGGGTGAGGACAAGAGGATTAATCTCTGCGAGATCAGCGTCTTCCTGTGTGAATACGGACCACAACCCATAGACTATCTTAGTTATGTCCTTCATCTGTTCCTTGTTGAGGCCTAGTTTGTAAGAGAGAGCGCGGATAACATTTGGCTGTATCCCTATGAGTGGGTTAATGGTCCTTTTGAAGAGCTTTTCATCTGGGACGCTCTCTATCTCAACGCCACCCTCTGCGCTGGCTATGAGCATCGCTTCCCTTGATGATCGGTCTACTATGAAGCTGAGATAATACTCCTTCTGAATCTCTATTTTAGGCTCTATCAGGAGCTTTTTGACCTTATATCCCTTTATATCCATGCCCAGAAGCTCAGACGCTATCTTTCTTGCTTCTTCCGTGGAGGATGCGAACTTTATTCCCCCTGCCTTTCCTCTTCCTCCTACTAGAACTTGAGACTTCAGAACCACCTCTCCATGCACAGGCTTTATCTCCTCAGGATTCTCTATAACATAGCCTTCTGGCACAGGAATCCCGTGCTTTCTGAATATCTCCTTAGCCATATACTCGTAGAGCTTCATGATATCGCCTGAGCCTGCACCCCACATACCATTAAAAGGGTTTCGGAAGAGGTGTCCGTGCAAACCTTAAATAACTCTCCCTTTATCGCCCAGCGCTGGTGAATACATGGCTGAAAAGGTGTTCAAAGATGTCAAACCCGGCGTGAGCTTTCCGAATCTGGAAAAGGAGATAATAGAGTTCTGGAAAGATAACGAGATATTCAAGAAATCTAGGAATGTGAGGAAAGGCAATGAAAGGTTCATATTTCTGGAAGGGCCGCCCACTGCGAATGGAATGCCACACATAGGTCATGCGCTCACTCGTGCTATTAAAGATGCATTTTTGAGATACAAGCTCATGAACGGATACGATATTCAGCCATACATTGCTGGATGGGACTGCCACGGACTACCTGTGGAGATTGAGGTTGAAAAGCAGATAGGGGCCAAGAACAAGGCAGATATAGAGAAATACGGGGTTAAGGAGTTCAATAAGCTCTGTAAAAAGAGCGTTTTCAAGTATAAGGGTGAGTGGGAGAGGATGTCCGAGAGGATAGGATTTTGGATAGACTTTGAAAATGCCTATGTCACAATGAGGGATTCCTACATAGAAAGCGTGTGGTGGTCCCTAAGTCAGGCATGGAAGAAGGGCCTGCTTTTCAAGGATTACAAGGTTGTTCCCTACTGTCCAAGGTGCGGTACACCGCTCAGCAGCCATGAAGTCGCACAGGGCTATAAAGAAACAAAGGACCCATCTGTGTTTGTGAAGTTCAAGATAAGGGATGAGGATGCCTATTTTCTGGTCTGGACCACAACCCCTTGGACCCTGATATCAAATGTACTCCTTGCTGTTGGAAAGGACCTTAACTATGTTCTTGTGGAGAATGAGGGAGATAGACTGTATCTCGCAAAGGGAAGACTTAGTGTGCTGAAAGGTGAATACAGGATAATAAAGGAGCTCAAAGGTTCTGAATTGCTTGGAAAGAGATATGTTCCTCTTTATAATTTTGTTAAGCCCGATACGGATTCCCACTTCGTAGTGCATGCTGACTTTGTGAGCCTTGAAGAGGGTTCAGGGATAGTCCACATCGCCCCTGCATTCGGAGTGGATGACTACAATCTCTGCAAAGAGCATGGGGTCGGCATGGTCAACCCCGTGGATGAGGCTGGAAAATTCACATCTCAGGTTCCTCCCTATGAAGGAAGGTTCGTGAAGGACTGCGATAGGGATATAATGATGGAGCTTGAAAAGAGGGGCCTGCTTTACGCTCACGGAAAGATAACCCACACATACCCGTTCTGCTGGCGCTGCGGCTCACCCTTGCTTTACTACGCTCTGGACACATGGTTCATCCGCATGTCCTCCCTGAGAGAAAGGATGATGGAAAACAACGAGAAGATAAACTGGAAGCCTGAGCATCTGAAACACGGGCGCTTCGGGAATTTTCTGGAAGAGTTGAAGGACTGGGCACTCAGCAGGAACAGGTACTGGGGAACTCCTCTGCCTGTATGGACCTGCGAAAACGGGCATCAGATAGCGATATCCTCAAAAAAAGAGCTTGAAGAATGTGCGGGAAAGCTGCCTGATGACTTTGAGCTGCACCGCCCATGGGTGGACGATCTTGAGATAAAGTGCCCTGAGTGCGGAGCTCCCATGAAGAGAGAGCCATACACCATAGATGTCTGGTATGATTCGGGGAGCGCTCCCTTTGCGCAGTACCACTATCCGTTTGAAAATAAGGAGGAGTTTGAACGATCATTCCCAGTTGATTTCATAACAGAGGCCATTGATCAGACGAGGGGATGGTTCTACACCCTTTTAGCTGTGAGCACTCTTACATTCGGAAAGCCTGCATACAAAAATGTCCTGACCCTTGGGCTGATTCTGGATGAAGACGGGGAGAAGATGTCTAAGTCAAAAGGCAATGCCATAAGCCCTGATGAGATAATGGAGAAATACGGTGCTGATGCGGTGCGCTTCTATTTCTACACCTCACCTGTGTGGTATTCCCGCAGATTCGGATATGAGCTTGTC
>JALSOU010000015.1 GCA_026986305.1 Thermoplasmata archaeon
TTTCTTTCTCCTTTTCAAGGAAGGGTATGCCTGCATCTCCATCTTCCACCAGCTTTGGCTCAATGGGAACCTTTCCGAGGAAGGGAACCTGAAGCTCCATCGCAGCTTTTTCTCCCCCACCTTCCTTGAAGAGGTTTATTTTCTTCCCGCAGTGTGGGCATATAAGCCCGCTCATGTTCTCTATTATTCCTATGACTCTGAGGTTCAGCTGTTTCGAGAAGTTCACGGCCTTTCTAGAGTCTAGAAGGGCAACTTCCTGCGGGGTTGTTACTATTATTGATCCATCTATTCCCGGTATTTTCTGCGCTATCGTCAGGGCTTCGTCTCCAGTTCCGGGGGGCATATCTATTATCAGGTATTCCAGCTCTCCCCAGTCCACATCCCTCACGAACTGCTCTATTGCCCCAGATACGAGAGGTCCTCTCCATATTACTGGTGTATCAGGGTCTATGAGAAAGGCCATGGACATTACCTTTATGCCGTAGCCCTCTCCTAAAGGCATGTAGATCGGAATTATCTGCTTTTCCACAACCTCAGGTCTCTGCCCTTCCAGTCCAAGCATCTTTGGAACATTTGGGCCATGGACATCAGCATCTAAGATCCCAACATCCTTTCCTGTCTTATGGGCCAGAGCAAAGGCAAGATTTACGGAAACTGTCGTTTTTCCAACACCACCCTTTCCGCTCATAACCACTATCTTGTGCTTTATGCTGGATAGCTTTTTCACCATCTTCATCTGGTCGCTTATGGCTTTGAACTGAAGGCTCTCTTTGTTGTCTGACATGTTATCGCTGCCACCACACCTAGGAAGTAAAAAAGGATTTCTCCGAAATGATTAGAAATCAACATTATTGTCCATCATAAAGAAAAAATAAAATCACTCAATAAGTGCCGCATCGAAAATCCTTTCAGCAAGCTCTCTTTTGCTACCTTCAAAACCCTTAACCTCGTTTCCTTTTATAATGTATGCCTTTGTTTTTTCTATCCCAACATCTGAAATCCTGTTCGCCACAATAATGTCCAGATTGTATTCCTCAGCCCTTTTCATAGCCCTATCTATCAGGGCTTCAACATCATCCACGGCCTCAGCCTTGAACCCTATGAGTATTCCGTCAAAGCGCTCCCTTATCCTTTTCAGAACCTTTTCAGCGGGCTTTAATCTCAGTATCAGCTCCGGCATTCCTGAGGGTATCTTTCCACCCTGTTTTTCCGGCGTGTAATCCGAGATGGCAGCAGGAACCGCAATTATGTGGTAGTCCATCATGCTCTCCTCAATCATTCTTATGATGGATGCTGTGTCGGAGAATCTCTCTGTTTTAATCCATGACGGAGGGCTTTCGCTCCTTTTTCCCAGCCAGAGTTCCACATCAGCTCCTCTTTCAAAGGCAGCTATTGCCATCTCAATCCCTGTTTTTCCTGAGCTTTTATTGGTTATGACCCTCATTTCATCTATTTCTTCCTCTGTGGCTCCAGCTACTATCAGCACCCTCTTTCCTCTGAGGTCTCCCTTGCCTATGCTCCTGACAACCCTAGAAACTATCTCGTAGTTATCAGCCATCTTCGCCTTCTTTTCTTCAAACTTAGGTTCAACGAACTCAACGCCGTACCTCTTCAGAATCTCAACATTCCTCATAACAGCAGGGTTCCTGTACATGGTGTTGTGCATGGCTGGCACGATCATTATGGGTATTCCGGTGCCTAAGGCGGTTGTGGCGAAGGTTGTCACAGGAGTGTCGTCTATTCCCATGGCGATCTTTGATATTGTATTTGCGGTGGAGGGGGCGATTAAAAGGAGGTCAGCATGGCCTTCCACATCCCCACATAGCTGAACATGCTCCACATCCCCTGTAAGCTCAAGCACAGGTTTATGTCCTGTTGCGAAATAAAGGGAGTCAGGGTGGATTATCTTTGTTGCAGAGGGAGTCATCACAGGATAGACATCCGCGCCTCTCCTGATTAGCTCTCTGGCCAGTTTCACGGTTTCAACAGCGGCTATGCTCCCTGTAACTCCCAGCACTATCTTCTTTCCTTGGAGCGCTCTGTCCTTTGTTGCCCTTATCTCATGACTGGGATGCATTTTTTCTCAGCTCTTCAAGGATTTCCTTCGCCCTTTCAGTATTTATCCTTTTCTCTTCCACCATTTTGCTGGCCACGATATCCACTTCATCCCCTTTCGCTCCAGCTGTGGCTGCCACATTTCTGGCATGGAGCTCCATGTGTCCTCTCTGGATTCCCTCGGTGGCAAGAGCCCGGAGCGCTGCGAAGTTCTGCGCTAAGCCCACAGCGGCTATAACCTGTGCTAGCTCACTCGCAGTCTTAACCCCCAATATCTTCACATTTGCCCTTGCTGTGGGATGCACCTTTGTAGCACCACCAACGAGACCTACTGCCATTGGAACCTCAATAGTTCCCACCAAGTCTCCCTCTCTATTCTTTTCCCAGTGGGTTACTGGCTGATATTTTCCTGTAATCGCAGCGTATGAGTGCACGCCAGCTTCAACAGCTCTCCAGTCGTTTCCTGTGGCAATCACCACAGCATCTATGCCGTTCATTATCCCTTTGTTATGGGTAGCGCACCTGTAAGGGTCCGCCTTTGCAAAGTGATATGCCTTTACGATGCCATCAACAGCTTCCTCTCCCCCTATTGCATCCTTATCCCAGATCGCTCTGGCTCTCGCCATCCTGTATGTGGCCAGATTGGAAATTATCCTGAGATAAACCTTACCTCCTGTGAGTTCCTCAATGTAGGGAGCAACATACTCAGCCATGCTATTTACAGCATTGGCGCCCATGGCGTCCCTGCAATCTATGAGGAGATGGACTATGACCATCGGACCGGAGTCAGTGTCTATTACCCTAGCAGTAACATCCCTTGCGCCGCCTCCGAACTTCACCAGTATCGGGTCCTTTTCGTCGCACATCCTCATTATCTCTTTTTTGTGTTCAAGAATCTTCATCTTCGCTCCCCAGGGGTCATCAAAACCTGTGAGCTGAATCTGTGAAATCATTACCGGCTCTGTCATGCTTGTATGAAATCCACCCTTTACCCTGGCCATCTTGGCGGCATTGCTGGCAGCCGCCACAACGCTCGGCTCCTCTATCGCCATGGGTATAAGGTAGTCTCTGCCGTTAATGAGAAAATTCGTGGCAATTCCCAGAGGGAGGGGGAATTTTCCCACCACATTCTCAATCATCTTGTCAAGGAGATCTACATCAACATCTCCGTTGAATATTACCTTTTCTTCCTCGTCATTGAGGCCTGCAAACTCCTTGATCTTTTTAAGCCTCTCTTCAGGGCTGAGCTTGTAGAATCCAGAAATCCTTGAACTCGCCATATTACCACCTTCTTCCTCTGCCGCTTCCCATTCCGGGCCCATGCTCCATCTTGCTTGAGTCCAGAGGGTTTTGCGTAACTTTCAGCTCTCCTTTTTTGAACTTCTCTATGGCTTCTGCCACTGTGCCTTTGAAGTTTCCTATCACCTTTATGCCTGCTGTGGAGAGAACTTCATATGCATTCGGCCCCACTCCACCTCCTGTTATCAGATACTCTGCACCATGGGTTGCAAGCAGATTTCCTGCCCTGATTCCCGCGCCTCCGCCGGCAGGTGGGTTTTCCACAGCCCTCATATCTCCGCTTTCAACATCATAGATTATGAAGTAAGGTGCTCTTCCAAACCTCTCACTGACCTTTGAAGCCATGTCTGGCCCTTCTGATGCTATTCCTATCCTCATTCTTTCACCTTCTTTTCCTTCTTCTTGGCCTTCTTTTTCTCCTCAAATCCCTTTTCAAGGGCAAGAGAACCGTATATCAATGTCTCTATGTTCTCAGAAACATATTTCCACATCTGATAGACTTCCATGTTTTCAGACATGTGCAAGTCCGCAAAAATCTGCACCCTAACAAGGGAGCGCCTGAGCTCGTCTGTTTTCCTGAACTTCAATATGGTGTCAAGGCAGAATGGCAGTTCATCAGGGTTTTCAAGGACATATGCCAGTGTTTCCTGCCACTTATTGAGTTTTTCAGGCTTTTTTTCTCCTGTTACCACAGATACCGTGATGTAGTCGTATTTCTCTCCATTCAGCGTTATTTTCTTCGCCATGTTATCGTCCCCGCATTTTCAACCATATAATAAAGCTTACCGAACAGATTTTAACCTCCACACTGATGTGGAAGCATGACCGAAATACCGAAATCCCATCCAAGATATCTATCTTTAGTGACGAGAGAAAGGCTTGTTGAAATGATGCGCAGGGGAATAGTGAGCGAGGCAGGACTCATAGCCCACGGAAGGGGGGAAGCATTTGATTATCTCATAGGTGAGAAGAGCAATGACTTCGCTATAAAATCAGAGAAAGCAGCAGTGGCAACCATGCTTCTGGCAGAGCGCCCTGTCATATCTGTGAATGGAAACGCTGCAGCCCTTTCTGGAAAGGAGATAATCGGGCTCGGAGAGATATTAAATGCTAAAATAGAGGTCAATCTCTTCCACAGGACTGAGGATAGGGTTAAGAAGATAGTGGAATATCTGGAATCTCTGGGTGGAAGGAACATCCTAGGCCCAGATCCTGATGCCAGAATACCGGGACTAGACCATGCTAGGGCGCTATGCCATAAGGAAGGAATATATTCGGCCGATGTGGTTCTGGTGCCATTGGAAGATGGAGACAGAGCGCAGGCCCTTAAAAACATGGGAAAAACCGTGATAACCATAGATTTGAACCCTATTTCGAGGACTGCAAGGGCTTCGGATATAACGATTGTGGATAACATAATACGGGCTATACCGAACATGATTTCCTTTTCCAAGGATATGAAAAATCTGTCCATAGATGATCTGAAAAAAGTCGTTAAAAGCTATGATAATGCAGACATTCTAAAAGAGGCTTTAAACGCAATTTCAGAAAATGCTATTAATGAATGGGAAACCCAGAATAGGAAATAATATATACCCCAACCTCTTTCATTCCTCAACCCTCTAAGAGGTGCGAGTACATGTTGGCGAAGAAGTCCATGAAAAAGATGCTCAGCTTGCTGATTGTTGTCCTGTTCGTGATGAGCCCAATGGCGGTTTTCTTGTACACAGGTGAGGCAAACCAAAGTTATGGGAATTCTGCTAAGGATAGCGTAGGAGATCTAAAAATAGGCCCTAATACTAAGGATCCA
>JALSOU010000016.1 GCA_026986305.1 Thermoplasmata archaeon
CTTTCTCTGCCTTAGAAACTCCCAGATAACGGTTCCGCCGCCTTCAACCATGAGGATTTTCACACCTCTTTTTTCAAGCTCGCTTAGAACGCAATCTAGATCTATCAGACCATGGTTTTCAGGGCATTTCACAAGCTCAGCATTGCCGTATCTCCCATCCTTTATTCCATTGAAAATAATCGTCGGAGCCATATCGTTGAGAACCATTGCATTTTTCGGAGTCCTCAGTTTTGTATCTAGAACCACCCTAATTGGATTTTTTCCCACAGCGTATTCCTTTTTTACAGTGAGCTTCGGATCATCAGAAATTATGGTGCCTACACCTACAAGTACGGCATCCACAGAAGCCCTCAATCTATGAACCCGCCCCATATCCTCTTCGCTGGATATTCTGGTCTGCCTTCTTATGGGAAGGGCAATCTTACCGTCAACAGAGGCAGCGCAGTTGATTATGACCTTCACGGGACAAAAAAGGAAACAGGGTTAAAAGTTAATCGGTTTAGAATATGTCCAGCATCCTTGCCAGCACCTTTTCGCCCCGGTAATCTGGCAGGAGCATGGGGGAGCGCCTTTCCTTCGGAACCTTTGCCTTCTCAAGCTCCTTGATATAGCTGTCCACATGCTTCAGATTCAGTCCGGTTGGTTTGGAGCGCTTAGATGCGAATTTGGCTGCGCTTATACCTGCCCTTCTGCCAAAGACATTGTAGTCCAGCAGGGAATTGCCCATCAGCCTGTTCTTTCCGTGCACTCCTCCTTCCACCTCTCCGCCTGCGAAGAGGCCGTTCACGGAGGTCCTAGATTCAGCATCGATCTCAACACCGCCGTTCTGATAGTGCAGGGTCGGGAACACTAGAATAGGATCTTTGGTCATGTCTATTCCGAAGCGCTTGTACATGCGGTACATTGCATCAAGATTCCTCTTTATGGCTCCCTCGCCTTCAATCTCCTCTATCATCGGTGAGTCAAGCCATATTCCTTTCATTCCTGTTGGGGTTTCCACGCAGTTTCCTCTCGCACATTCCCTTATGAAAGATGCAGCCTCAACATCTCTAGGTTCCATGGGAAACACGAAGAGCTCTCCGTTTTTGTTCACAGGCTGAGCTCCCATTCCTCTGACCTTCTCTGTTATCAATAGACCTACGATCTGCTCCGGATACGCCGCACCTGTCGGATGGTACTGCACAGTATCCAGATCTCTGAGCTTGGCTCCTGCCCTATATGCCATCACAAGGCCGTCAGCTGTGGCACCATAGTGGTTCGTGGTTGGAAATCCCTGTATGTGCAACCTTCCAAATCCTCCAGTTGCCAGCACCGTGGCTTTCGCTCTAACAACATAGTACTGCTCAGTTTCCATGTTAAACAATACCGCACCAGCGACATTTCCCTCAGAATCCTTTAACAGCTCAACAGCTGGGGTGAATTCCAGAACAGGGATCTCCCTGTTACGGAACTCGTCCCTTATGACCCTCATTATCTCCATTCCTGTGTAGTCCTTTGCAGAGTGCAGCCTGAACCTAGAAGTCCCACCCCCTGGCCTCTCAACATAGCTTCCATCAGGGTTCCTGTCGTACTGGACCCCAAGCTCTTCATGCCATTTCAGTATGAAAGGCGCATCTTTCACTAAGGCTTCAACAAGCTCAGGCTTGTTTGCGAAATGCCCTCCGCCCATGACATCAAGGTAATGTATTGCAGGGCTATCCTCTGGTCTATCTGCGGCCTGAATTCCTCCCTGAGCCATCATTGAATTGGCATCTCCATGCCTTAGCTTGGTGGCCATCAGAATGTTCTCCGCAGGCACTCCGTTTTCATTTGCCCAGAGGGCTGCAACTGTGCCTGCGCCACCTCCACCGATTATGAGCAGGTCAACATCGTAATCTATTGTTTTCAGATCTATCTCTTTGGGGTCTATGAGCGGGTATGCTTCCAGAAGGTCAACTACCTCATGAGGTGCAAGATCGCCTTTATTTGGACCAACCTTAACAGCCCTTTTCTTGTCAGGTTTGTAATCAGGGTGATACTTGTTGAGGACTTCCTCCCTCTCTTCCAGAGACATTGGAGGAAAGCTCTTCTTCATCCTTTCATCCCTGGTTTTTTCAACCATCTCTATGGACTCGCGCATCTCCTCAGTGTATCCTCCGATGAGCTTCATTCGTCACTCACCTCCCCTCTAGGAATCTTCTCTATGTCCCTCTGGACATAAGCGCTCTTCAATTCATCTATGCTCATGTTCTTCAACCTCTCTATCTCTTCATCAAATTTGCCCTCTTCAATCTCTTTAAGCCTCTTTTCCAGATGCTCTGGAACTTTAAGCTGATACTTTCCGTATATCCTTCTGGCAAGCTGTGCAACATGGTAATGTGTTATCTCAGCGGGGCATCTGGCAGTACAGAGACCGCACTGTATGCAATCGAATGAGAGTTCTGAGACCTGCCTGTAATCCCCTCTTATCGCAGCCTGAATATAGTACATCACATCCAGTTCCTGCGGGCATGCCTTTGTACATGTGTTGCACGACACACATCTATTTATCTCTGGATAATACTCAGAAAGCACATTCTTTTCAGGATCAAGCTCGTTTATGTTATACTCCTTCCTGTTTGCAGGCACAAACGGTAGCTGAGCAAGGTACATGCCATCCTCAGCGGTTGTCTGGCATGCCAGAGCGGTCCTGAACTTATACTCTCCCTTCTTTCTATACACCGTGGCACAGGCTCCGCAGAATCCTGCCCTGCATCCGGACCCTCTTATGAACCTGTAGCCAGCGTATTCCATGGCCTTCATTATTGTCAGGCCAAAAGGCACCTGATATGCCTTTCCCATTATGTATACTGTGATCATCTTTTCTTCTGACATTTTTAGCCCTCCAGAAATCCGCGCTCCCTCAGCAGAGGACGCGGGTCTATATAGTTTCCATCAAACCCTGTTTCGCTCTCCATTCCCATGGCCAGAGCCATGAGTTGGGTAAAGTAGAGGACAGGCATGTGCTCAAAGTCAGGATGGATCTTCTTAGTCAGCTCCTGACGGTTATCAAGGTTGAAAGCACATAGGGGGCAGCTGGTTATTATGAGGTCTGCGCCGCGCTCTCTGGCAGCGTTTATTATCTTATATGCCCTCTCAGCAACCAGCTCCTTGTTTCCACCAACAGTGTGATATGATCCGCAGCACAGCGATTTGTATGGATTATCGACAACCTCAGCTCCCAGAGATTCTATGAACTTCTCCATTATGCTCGGAGCTTCAGGGTCATCTATTCCAACGCCTCTGGGCCTCAGTAGAGTGCAGCCGTAATAAGCCGAGACTTTCAGACCTTTCAGTGGCTTTTTCACCCTCTCCTTAACCTTGTAAAAGCCTATGTCCCTTAGTATCTCAAGGAAGTGCATCACCTTCACGCTTCCGTCGTAGTCCCGCTCCTCGTCCATGAAGCTGTTTATGGTCTCAAGGAACTTCGGGTCCTCCTTCACCCTTTTATTTGACCTTCTCAGCACATTGAAGCACATGGAGCAGAAGACTATGAGGCGCTTTTCATCGTTCACAAGCCCTTCTTCGTTCATCTCTATGACTCTGATTAGATTTCTTATGGGAGCGACATGGTGCATCACATCATCTGCCGTCAGAGAGGAGACAGCGCCGCAGCAGTTCCACTTCGGAATCTCCACCAGCTCTATGTCCATGGCTCTGGCGGAGGCTATCGCAGATATCTCAAAGTTCTTGGCAGCCTGTTTCAGAGTGCAACCTGGATAATATGGGAACTTCTTCGTTTTATCACCCCGTGTACTTCCTCATAGCGCTCACAAGTGCTATGGCAGGTAGCTCCTCTGCCTCTTCTTTCAGCTCATCTATTTTCAGGTAATCCTGGTTCTTTCTGAGTTTTATCTGCCTCAGAGCCTCAGCGACCTTTGCTAGGTCTATGCCTCTGGGGCATCTGACGGTGCATGAGAAGCATGAGGCACAGTACCATATGGCTCTGGTTTCAAGAACGAACTCATCTCCAAGCTGTGTGTATCTCATTATGCTGGCAGGGGTTATATCCATATCCTCAGCCATGGGACAGCTGGTTGTGCATATTCCGCACTGCTCGCAGAGGGTTATCACCTCTCCGCTTATCTCCGAGGCGAGCCTCAGGAGATCTATATTTCTATCTTTTATAATTATTGTTTCTGTCATATCATTCCTCCCAGTTTCTTCCTCTTTTCCTCGGGTATGGGGCCAAGCTCCTTGGCTGTTCTGGAGAGCTTCTTCGTAAGGTTTGCGAAGCGTGTGTACATAACTGTAACGAAGGGTGAATATTCAATCCTCTCAGGCTCTATTCCAGCGCTCTCCAGCACCTTCTTTGCCTCTTCTATGTGCCTCTTTATCACCTCATTTGTTCCCGGGAATGGAGACACGGCGGGCTCGCATTCTCCAAGGAATATGGCATCTGCGCCCAGCTCAAATGCCTTAAGCATCATCTTTGGCGTCACCCTGCTGCTTGAAGGCACCCTTATTATGTAGACATCAGAGGGATAGGTGATTTTTGAGGTACCGACACCATCTGCTAGAGTATATGTGCACATGTCATCTGCAAAGAGGAGCATTCTGCTCTCCCCTTCCTTCTTGTCTAGAAGTGCGGCCTCAATCTCAGCCATGAGTTCAGCATTGGTGAATACCCTGAGGTCAAGAGCGTCCTTCGGACAGGATGATATGCATGAACCGCAGCCCTTACACACAGCCGTGTTTATCTCAGCAATTCCGCCGGATATCTTTATGGCGTCAGCAGGGCAGGCGCTCACGCACTCGCCGCAGCCATCGCACAGATCCTCATGCACGAATGCCTTTATCGGGCTCAGCTCATACTCTCCTTTGTTCATCATCCTCATGGCTCTGGCAGCAGCCCCACTAGCCTGAGCTACGGTGTCAGGTATGTCCTTGGGTCCCTGAGCTGTTCCAGCCACGAAGACACCATCTATCGGGGTATCCACAGGCCGGAATTTCGGATGCGCCTCCTTTATGAATCCGTCTGAGCTTAGAGGAATCTTGAGGATCTTGGCGATCTTCTTTGTTCCCTCGCTTGGCTCCAGACCAACTGAGAGAACCACGAGATCAAACTCCTTAGTGATTATCTTTCTGGTGAGCGTGTCTTCAACCCTCATTATTATCTTCTTGTTCTTCGGGTTTTCCATGA
>JALSOU010000017.1 GCA_026986305.1 Thermoplasmata archaeon
CACACCGCACAGGTGGCATGCACCTTTGAGGAGCTCCAGAAGAAGCTGGATCCGAGGACCGGACAGGTGAAAGAGGAGAATCCACAGTTCCTGAAGACAGGAGACGCTGCAATAGTGAAGATAAGGCCCACAAGACCCATGGCAATAGAGCCGGCCAAGGAGTTCCCTCAGCTCGGCAGGTTCGCTGTCAGAGATATGGGACAGACCGTTGCTGCCGGTATGGTCATAAGCGTGGAAGCAAAGAAGATGTAAACCCATTCCCATTTACAAATTTTGGGTGAATAAAATGGCACAGAAAGCCAGAATCTCGTTGAGCGGTACAGACCCTAACAAGGTTGATGGAGTCTGCGAACAGATAAAGAAGATATCTGAGAGAACAGGCGTTCAGATAAAGGGACCCATACCTCTGCCGACAAAGAGGCTCATAGTTCCAGTGAGAAAGAGCCCTGATGGTGAGGGAAGCGAGACATGGGAGCGTTGGGAGATGAGAATACACAAGAGGCTCATAGATATGGACGCTGATGAAAGGGCTCTTAGGCAGCTCATGAGGATTGAGGTCCCAGATGGCGTGCATATAGAGATAGTCCTCAAAAACGCTTAAATAAATTTTTTAGATTTTTAGATTGGTTGAAAACTCTTTCCAATCATCTATTCTGGCTTCTCGAGATACCTTTAAACAATGGTTTCCCGTAAAACTGCTTCGCAGTTTCCCGCCCTCGCCTCTTATCCTCAAGAGGCTTGCTCGCAGAATTGCTTCGCAATTCTGCTCGTGCCACCGTAGCTTAGCCCGGTTGAGCGGCTGACTCGTAATCAGCAGGCCGTGGGTTCGAATCCCACCGGTGGCTCTCTTTTAAGGGATTGCAAAATCCCTTCTTTTAGAGGTGACTTTTGGAAAAGGCACTTCCTGTATCCCACCGGTGGCTCTCTTTTAAGGGATTGCAAAATCCCTTCTTTTAGAGGTGACTTTTGGAAAAGGCACTTCCTGTATCCCACCGGTGGCTTTTCTTAACATTAAGAGGCTGAAATCCTCTTGTTCTTTTTACAGGATTTCTCACTTGGAAAATAAGCGGAGCGCTGCCATGGATTTCCGAGGTGCGCTTTGCCGAAGGTAAAGGGCACTTTTAGGTCAGCCCATTCTAAATCAATAATACCTCACAGCCCTCATAGCCATCTCAATATGTCTTTTTCCATCTTTTAGTATGTATCTTCCATGCCCGGGATATAGGGAAATCACATCAAAAGAACCTAAGCGCTCCACGGACTCCCTAAGCATGGAGTAATCGCCCGTAGGTAAGTCCCACCTACCTATCCCACCGTCCGCAAACACAGTGTCTCCGGAAAACAGCTCTCCGTTATTTCCGTAAAGAGAGATACTTCCTATCGTGTGTCCGGGCGTCTCCAATACAGTAAGTTGCATCTCTCCAAGATTTATCACATCTCCATCTTTAAGGGGCTGTACATCAACAGGAAAAAGAGAAAGTCCGAAATCCTCTGCTCCGGTGCTTAAAGGGTCAGCGCTCTCTATTGCTTTCGCATCTTTTTCTCCTGCAAAAACCCTCATGCCAAACGCATCCTTTAAGGCTCTGGAACCGCCTATGTGGTCCACATGCCTATGGGTGAGGATTAGATAATCAGGCCTAGGTGCTATTTCCTCTATTGCCTCAACGGTGTCTTGGGATATTTCATGGATTCCAGCATCAATTACCGCTGTCTTTTCGTCAATTATCACATATATGTTGGAGGAGAGGCCTATTCCGGGAATCTGGACTATTTTCACCAATCCACATCCACCTCATACTCTATCGGGTCCCTATAGCCAGCCTCTTTGAAACCTTTTATCCTGAGCTTGCATGAATCGCATACTCCACATGCCTTTTCCCCGCCTTTATAGCAGGACCATGTGAGCTCATACGGAACTCCCAATTTCATCCCAGTCTTTATTATCTCAGCCTTTGTCATGTTTATAAGAGGATATTTTATTTCTATGGGTTTGCCTTCAACCCCTCTCTTGGTTCCAAGTCTGGCAACCTTTTCAAAGGCTTTGTAATACTCTGGCCTGCAATCAGGATACCCTGAGTAATCCAGAGCATTTGCTCCTATGTATATCGCGTCCGCATCTATGACCTCAGCATATGCCAGAGCGAAGCTCAGAAGTATGGTGTTTCTGGCAGGTACATAGGTAGGTGGGATTTCATCGGCCATGTGCTCTTCATCCCTGTTTTCAGGCACAGGTATGGAATCATCTGTCAGTGCGGATCCGCCTATCTGCCTGAGGTCTATCTTCATAATCTTATGCTCTTTAGCCCCGAAATATCTGGCTATTTCTTTGGCGCTCTCCATCTCTTTTTTATGCCTCTGACCGTAATCAAAGCTGAGCGCATAGAGCTCATAACCTTCATGCTTTGCTATCGCCATGCAGGTGGAGCTGTCCAGACCTCCTGATAGGAGCACAACTGCTTTTTTCATAGGCTCACCTCATAACCAGACTTTTTAATCCTTTCCATAACCATGTCAAGAGTGGGCAGATAGTCCTGAGCTCCCGGGTTCTCTATGACGAAGCTGGAAACGGCAGAAGCTACAATTGCAGACTCATAATAATCCAGCCCGCGATAGAGGCCGGTGTAAAACCCAGCTCTGTATGAATCTCCTGCGCCTGTGGGGTCCACGAATCTCAAAGGCTCTATCGCTCTTATCTCTTCAACGCCTTTCTCAGATATTATCCTGCTTCCCTTTTCACCGAGGGTGTTCACCACCACAGGCACATAGTCTAGAAGCTCCTCGGCGTTTTTAAGCCCCAGTATCTCCACGGCCTTTGAAAGCTCAGACTCGTTGCAGAAGAATATGTCGGATAGGGAGAGCATATCTTTGAGGTATTCTTTGGAATAGACATAGTGTATCTCCTGAGAAGGGTCAAAACCCATCTTTTTGCCCATATTTCTGAGCTCTTTGCCTATTTTTAGGTAATATTTCGGTCTGCCTGTTGAAAAATGCACCCATTCAGAATCCTTTGCAGGCTCATAAATCAGCTCATAGCCCTCCATTTCTCCCATAACACCCTGATATACCAGCCCTCTCTGACCCTTTGGGGTGTTTATTATCCAGACCCTCGGGCTCTTCCCTTCCTTTTTGACCACACCAGATAGATCTATTCCAGCATGTTCCATCTTTTTCCAGTAATCTTCCGGAAAATCTGAGCCTACGAACGATATCAGAGCTACAGGAGTGCCTAGCTTTGCCGCCCCCATGGCTATATTAGCGCCTGTTCCACCGTATCTCATATGAAAGCCCTCTATACCTACGAATTCCTCGTTTCCAGGCACTTTTTCCGCATCAATTATGGTATCAACGATTATGTGTCCGTAGACAGAGAGGAAGGGCATGGGGGGTGATTGATTGGATAATAAAAGACTTTGTGAGGATAGAGATATATATCGCTTCCATATGCCATACCATGGATGAGCGCCTGAGAAAACGCATAATGGAGTTTCAGAGGAATGAGATAACCGAGTACAAGGTTTATAAAAGGCTCTCTGAAAGGGCTGACAGCAAAAACTCAAATGTTCTTAAGAAGATAGCAGATGACGAACTCAGGCATTACAACGAATGGAAGAAATTCAGCGGTGTGGATGTGAAGGAAGACTCAAAGAGAGTCCTATTTTACTCTCTGATCTCCCGAATATTCGGGATAACCTTCGCTATAAAGATGATGGAAATGGGGGAAAACGAGGCCATAGATGCCTATGGTGAGATATCTAAGAGAATCCCTGAGGCTAAAAAGATAGCTGAAGAGGAGATCATACACGAAAAGATGCTGATAAACATGGTAGATGAGGAGAAGATAGGGTATGTGGGTTCAATGGTTCTCGGATTGAACGATGCTCTTGTGGAACTAACAGGGGCTCTGGCAGGCCTAAGCTTCGCACTTCAAAATACAAGGCTCATAGGTTTTATAGGTCTAATAACAGGAATCTCTGCAGCCATGTCTATGTCCGCTTCAGAATATCTCTCCCAAAAGTCCGAAAAAGCTGAAAAAAGCCCTTTAAAGGCCTCGTTTTACACGGGAATCGCATATATCCTAACTGTACTAATGCTCGTAGCCCCATATTTTATGCTTGAAAGGTATTATTTCGCCCTCATCGGAGCGCTCCTCATGGGAGTTCTGGTAATATTCGTATTCACATTCTTCGTATCCGTGGTAAACGAGGTCACATTCAGGCGTATGTTCCTTGAAATGCTCGCAATAAGCATGGGTGTAGCTGCCATCTCTTTCCTTATAGGCGTAGCTGTGAGGCTTTATTTCGGTGTGGATGTGTGAGCGTCCCGCCTCTTCACAATTTATATTAGATTTTATTTGAAATTTCTTCACCCATTTCCTCTATTAGTTTCTTCATCCTCTCTATAAACAGATTTGCCATTTCCATCATGGATTCTGCATCTTCCTTTGTTGAGATGAAATCCACATTGTACTGGTCTGCATGCCTGACATATATGCTGAAGATATGGCAGAGTTGTATGCCCCGATAGAAATGTTCATTTCACATTCAGCATACCATTTCTCGGAACGCTCCATACTGGCTCGTATATCATCGATAGAAAACATCATCTCCTTAAGGAGTCCTTTGCGAATACATTCTCTCCAGTTCATCTAGACCCTTTCCATGTATTACAAAGCTTTGCTTCATAGCCCAGTAAAGATTCTCGTTTTTTTGAATTTCTTTGAGTTTCTGAGGATTCAGCGCTATTAGATCCACCTCAGCGCCTGTTTTTTTCCTTATCTCTGCGGAAATCTCTGCAATCTCCCCCTCCTCCATCTTTCTCTCTGAAAATATCCAGATATCTATATCGCTTCCTTTTTTGTTCTCACCTCTGGCCCAGCTCCCATACACCCCTGCACCGAGTATCATGTATCTTTTCAGGCTTAACTTCCGAAAGAGCAGCGAATTAAGGAGAATTCTAAGGGAATGGGTGATGGGGCTTTCCACGAGAACATATCCTTCTTTTTTCTTTTTAACTATGCCAATTTTCTTGAGATCCTGTAAATATTTCGATACAAAACCAGAACTCACATTTTTCTTTTTAGAAATTTCAT
>JALSOU010000018.1 GCA_026986305.1 Thermoplasmata archaeon
GGCCTCTACACCCTCATCCCCGTACTCTTCTTTCACATCATCCATAGTCTTCCATTCCTTAAGAAGGGTGGAGAAAAGCCTTCTTTTTGCCTCTGTATCAAGGCAGCGGAGCGCATAGACGATTTCTGTTGGGTCTGTTATTAGCTTTACTCTTGCCATATTACCTAGCCGCATGTGTTTTTAGGATATAAGCCTAATGCTCTGAAATCCATATTAGGGATTTTATTCACTTTATAGTGATTTCAATATCGCTTTTCGCCGACTTATGCACCAAAAAGTATATATAATGACTTTGAAATCAGCAGAAAGCAAGAAATCCCCAAGGAGGGAAAAAAATGAAGTTAGAAAAAGAAGGAATGAAAAAGGAAATAGCCTTGTTAATGGGCTTGGTAATGGTAGCCACGGTATTCGCAGCACTGCCTATGGGGAGCGCATATCCTCACTACAGTGAAAGCAATGCTTGGGCGATAAAGATAACCGACGATGGACTTACTGGTGTTTATTTTCCAGGACAACAAAATGTGAAGTTTAGAATAACAATACTAAATGATAACCCACCCACTCAAAGCGATAGTGATCAGATAGACAATTGCAACGTTGATATCAGTCATACAGTAAGAGATGCCAAAGGAAATATAGTGGATTCTCCGATAGCGGTGTGGGATAGTGATGCAGATAATGCAGGGGTAAACATAGCTGATGGTTCCTCTCACACATTCGGTGCTCCTTTTCAGTTTGATATAAAGGGAGATGCATCGCCTGGAATATACAACTTAACCATAAATATGACGTTCACAGATCATGGCGGTAGCCCTTCGGGAACCCAACACTTTAAAGGCTATGTACTATTTGAAATAGATAAAAACATAGAAGTAAGTGATGCCCAACCAACTTTACACCCCGGCTGGAGAAACAGTCCCATGTTTGTATATGTTAACGATGATGCCAGAAATGGCGCCCAGGATTTGACAATGACCTTATCTAATCTGCCACAAGGGATTACTGTAGATCCACCCAGCTCTAGCATAAACGGTGCAGTAGGATCTCCTTCTACTCTGCAGTTCCATGTTACTGTAGCAGGAGATGCTGTTCCAGGTGACTATGTGGTGGATTATACTGTAGACTATACTAATGCAGACGGAGTGTCGTGCTCTGAAACAGGTAATATAACTGTAACTGTTGAATCTACTATCCATGTTTCCAATGCCCATCCATCTTTATACGCTGGAGAGAAATTTACAGATCTATACATTGATGTAGATGATGGAGGATGGAACGGAGCACACGACCTATACCTGAATCTCTCACACGTCCCAAACGGCATTACATTCGACAATCTCTCTGCATGGACTGGAGCAACTGGTCAGGTTGGAAATCCAGGAAATCCTACGGTGTTCGATTTCCGTGTCGATGTTGCTAAAAACATGAGTCCTGGAATATACACAGTAAATTATACTGTACAATACTATAGTCACGACGATGTCTGGTCTACAGAAAGAGGCACACTCGATATAACCGTCGATTTCACACCTATTATAGAAGCAGAGTTGATAGGAAGCAATATAACAATAACTCAGGGTAATTCTAGTATTCCTGTGTTGGCTGTGACATTCAAAAATACAGGTAATGTTCCCCTCAGGAACATAGATATATATCCTGAGTATGACGGAAAGTTCTTTTACTCTCCAGTTAGTTATTACGAAGGGAGTTCGGGAAGCGAGCAACAGAATCCTGTAGAAGTTAACAAAATGCACATAGACTCCTTAGAAATAGGTGCTATTGCAAATGGGACATGGTACATAGCAACAAATCCCTATGTACAGGCAGGAGAACATAAGATACTCTTCGATTGGGATGCCACTTATTTCGATAACGGTGTCACCAACAATCCAACTCATTATGTGGATGTTAGTTTAAGGTGGGTTGATAATGACCACAATCCTGCAACCCCAATGATACCCGTATGCAGTCTAACTCACAGAGAATGGATAGCAGGACCCTATGTCATGATAAATGTCGTGGATAATCACCCAGATTTCAGTGCAGGTAAGATACATGTAGGAGGTCCTAGCGGTGATGACTTCATAGACCTGAGCAGCGATACACTCGTAAATATGAAAATATACAGCAAAATACACAACTTTGAGCTGGTGAAGTTCACAGAGCTTAAAGCTACACTTCAGGTAGGTCCTGGAACTCCGTTCCTGAATCCACTGAACCATTCAGCAACAACCGTGGAGAATGACATGACTGACTCGGATGACAGCGTAGATGCTGGTGGAGACGCAAATATGTACTGGTATGTGGATGTAAATCCCAACATAAAGCCCAAGACATACACTGTCAATATAACTATAAGCGGAAGAAATGCGGACACAACCGAATACATTCAGCCAGTTACTGTTCAGGCTGTTGTTGAGGTAAGAGGGTTCGGTCCAGAGCTTGTGGTCACCGGAGTAACAACTGGAGACATAAGCCCAGGAAAAGTATTCTACCTTAACCTCACAATAGAGAACAAAGGAGACGATACTGCTAGAGATGTATTCGTGGCGATACCCGGCCATGTGGGATACAACTGGGATGTCATCAGTGGGTTCGTAAGTGCCATATCCAGCAGCGACAAGAACAAGGTTGTTTCAGTACCAGATGGGAGTTACGTGAATAAGAGCTGGCATGTGCCCGGTTTGGGATATTTCGGTGGAGAGGAGATTGAACACGGAAGCCTTAACGAAACATCCTCTAAGAGTACAGAGTACAATGGCGTAACACTTAAACAGCTGAATATAACAGATGCAAAGGATATAGTGGACCTAGCTTTATACATAGAGGGAGTCTTCAACTCACCTACACCAGAGATATGGCTGATGAAGGCTGACAATGTCGCTCCCGGACAGGTAATACACCTGAGCTTCAAGATGAAGAGCAATGTAAACATGGTTGAAGGCAGGCCATATGTCATACAGGTAGTCACCAGCTACACAGATTCCTATGGAAACGGTGCAAACCCCAATTTCTCAACACAGGAGATAACAATCCGCACGACAAATCCGGGTACAGCATATCGCTCTATGCCGACACAGAATGCTGGAAAACTCACAGATGAACAGCTCATGGTTCTGGGAATAATACTTCTGGTAATTCTCCTGATAATCGCAGGAGTGGCACTTGCAGGCAAGGGCGGAAAGAAGAAAAAGCCTGAGCCGGTGATGGAAGCTCCTCCTATTGAAGAAAAGCCTGAAACTACCCCAGAGGAGACCACCTCAGAGGAAAATCCGAGTGAGGAAGAGGAGCTTCCACCAGAGGAACCGGGTTTCACACTGGAAGAAAAAGAGGAGTCCTCTTTCTAAACCTTTTAAACTTTTTATAAATTTATTTTGTTTTTCCATGTCTTTTTTCGCACAAAACCTTATATGGGGGTCGAATATCGGAGCATGTCCCTTGAAGATAGCAGGACAACTGCTGTCTTAAAGAAGGTGAAAAAATGAACGCAAAAGAATATGTGGAAAACGTGATTGAGCATGTGAAGGCGAAGAACCCTTCCCAGCCAGAGTTCCATCAGGCAGTGGAAGAGGTGCTCCACACTCTGGTGCCTGTTCTGGAGAAAGAGCCTAAGTACATGAAGCACAAGATTCTAGAGAGGATAACAGAGCCAGAGAGGCAGATAATATTCAGGGTAACATGGGAAGATGACAACGGAGAGCTCCATGTGAACAGGGGAATGAGGATAGAGTTCAACAGTGCCATAGGTCCATACAAGGGAGGACTCAGGTTCCATCCCACAGTCAATATCGGAATAATCAAGTTCCTCGGTTTTGAGCAGATATTCAAGAACGCTCTCACCGGCCTCCCCATGGGTGGAGGAAAAGGAGGATCTGACTTCGATCCCCATGGAAAGAGCGATGCAGAGATAAGGAGATTCTGCGAGAACTTCATGATGGAGCTCTACAGGCACATAGGGGCAGATACAGATGTTCCCGCTGGAGACATAGGAGTCGGTGGAAGAGAGATAGGATATCTCTTCGGAGCATACAAGAAGATAGTTGACAGGTTTGAGGGAGTTCTCACAGGAAAGGGCCTGAACTGGGGAGGCTCACTTATAAGGCCTGAGGCCACTGGATATGGAGCTACATACTACCTCATGGAGATGCTCAAATCCAAGGGAGAGGACCTGAAAGGAAAGAGGGTGGCAATATCAGGAAGCGGAAATGTCGCCCAGTTCGCAGCTGAAAAAGTTACACAGCTCGGAGGCAAGGTCATAACTCTCTCAGATTCAAGAGGCGCCATGTATCTCCCAGATGGAATTAACGATGAGATATGGAATGCTGTCTATGAGACTAAGGCCATAAAGCATGGAAAGCTTGAGGAAGTTGCAGAGAAGTTCGATCTGCCATGGTATTCAGGAAAGAAGGCATGGGAAATCGCTGTAAAAGAGGGAGAAGTCCATATAGCCATGCCGAGCGCTACGCAGAATGAGATAGACCTCAACGATGCCAAGATGCTGGTCAATGCAGGGCTTATAGCTGTGGCCGAGGGTGCAAACATGCCTTCAACACTGGATGCCATAAAGTACTTCATGGACAACGGCATCCTATTCGGACCTGCAAAGGCCGCTAACGCAGGCGGTGTAGCCGTTTCAGGGCTTGAGATGTCACAGAACAGCATGAGGCTTCAGTGGACCAGAGAGGAAGTTGACCAGAAGCTACAGCAGATAATGAAGAACATCTACGAGACAGGAGCCAAGTACGCAGAGAAGTACGGAAAGCCCGGAGATCTGCTCATGGGATCCAACATCGGCGGCTTCGTGAAGGTTGCAGATTCCATGATAGACCAGGGAATCTACTAATCCCCTTATTTTTTACATTTTTGTGGGAAAAATGGCTGGAAGGATAACGATAGGCCTTTACAACACCTATGACAGGAATAAGTTCAGGGAAGCCCACAGAAGGGCATTGGCCAGATCAGCCCCTATAGCGATGGCTTTTGATTTCAACCTCGCAACATTTGGGTTCCCTTTTCCAGAGGATTTTGATACACCTATGGAACTTGCCCGCTTTGTTGCAGATTCCACTACCATTGGAGAGGGTGGAAAATATTTCATCGATCTGGCTGAGAAGGGGAGGTTAATGAGCTTTCCGTATCCAAAGGCGGGTTTTCCCCCACAACTGGGGACCCCTGTGATAACCACAAGCAAGCCATTTCTTGATGAAATAAGCCCTGAGGAGATAGGAGAGCGCTCCTCTTCAGAATCCTTTCTCATAGTTTTTGGCCTTGGACCTCACGGGATGTCAAAAAAGGAGAAGGAGATAGGGAGATATCACATGGATATAACGGGAAAAGGGATATCCATGGAGACTTGCACAGCCATAGGCGCAGTTTCAGGAATAATATGGAATGAGATAAAAAGGAGAAGATAACAAAAGATTTATTAAGACCGTGCTTGTAAGGTTAATGTCCGAATCCATAGGGTTGCGGGCAGGTTGTGATATAATGCAGGAAAAGGAAGATATGAGCGAAGAAGAGGTCCTTGAGGAGATAGTCGATTTTGTGGAGAGCGCTCTTTTCAGCGGAGCTGATGAGGGCGAGATAGTGGATGAGCTTGTGCGGATAGGCATGGAGAAATCCACAGCTGAAGAGCTGGTGAAGGCTGTTGAAGCAAAGATTGAGGTTATAGATGCCATACTTTCATGGATGGATGAGGGCATGGCGAAGGAGGAGATAATAGAGAGACTCATGAGCTATGATGTTGAGGAGGAGGATGCCAAATACCTCTATGAAGAGGCGTATACTATAAAGAAGCAGATAGATGCTGAAAGGGAGCTCATAGAGGCTATACTCTCGTGGATGAAAGAGGGATCCAGCGATGATGAGATAAAAGAGAGCCTAAAAGCCCTTGGGATGAGCGATGAGGAGTGTGATGAGAGAATAGCTGTGGCTAGGCAGATACTAGCAGAGGAGAGCGCAGAAAACTGATAATTAAAAAATAAAGGTTTTACTGGCCTCTCCTCATCTTCGCTTTTGGCCTAAGGTCGGTGCTGCCACACTTTCTGCACCTTTTTGCCCTTGGAGGGTTTGTAGCGTAGCAGTGCATGCAGACCTTTTTGTTTAACAGCCTTGCCTCAGCTTCAGGAAACTTCGCCATATCATCACCTCAGAACATCGTCGTACTTTCCTTCATCTATCTCTTTCAGTATGTCTTTCGGATTCTTTCCTTCAACAGTAACCCCCATGGACTGGCATGTGCCTATTATCTCTTTAACCCTGCTCTTCATATCCTTTCCAAGGAGGGACTCCTTCTTCATATCAGCTATCTTCTTTACCTGCTCCATTTTGAGATTACCCACCTTCGTTTTTCTAGCATCTCCTGAGCCCTTTTCAAGGCCCAGCTCCTTCTTTATGAGAGCGCTCGTCGGCGGCGTACCCACGGTTATCTCAAAGCTCTTCGTGTTCGGGTCCACCACAACTTTTACAGGGACTTTCATTCCCTGAAAAGCCTTGGTTTTCTCGTTTATTACCTTTATCACCTCCATTATGTTGACTCCAAGAGGTCCAAGCGCAGGACCCAGAGGGGGCCCAGCCGTCGCCTTTCCACCGTCAACCAGCGCTTCAACAACTTCTGCCATATCATTCCTCCTTTTCTTCCTTCTGTATAACCCTTACATCTTCTCCTTTCACAGTCACAGGTATGGGCACCGCAGCTTCAAATAGCTCCACGGTAACCGTTTCCTTTGTTGGATCTATCTGCTTTATTCTCGCCTTTTCTCCCTTGAATGGTCCTCCTATGAGCTCTACTATATCTCCTTCAACCATTCCTGAAACAGATATCTTGGGTGCTAGATAGTGCTCTATGTCCTCAAAGTTCAGTTCTCCTTTAACAAGGCCTCTGGCTCTCTTTATGCCTTTCACTAGCTCTGTAAGCCTCTCAGGGTTCATCACTTCAACGAATATGTATCCCCTCAGAGGGACGGGAGACAGTATGGATAGAACACCTATGTTTGATCTCTTGGCCCTGGTCTCAATCTCGTCAGCCACATTCCTCTCATATCCTATCTGGGTTTTAACAGCGAGTATGGCCTGAACCGCCGCCACGGTAAGGGTGAGGGCATCGCTTTTTAGCGGATTGTTCTTAGATGTGGCTGTTAGAAGTATGGTGCATCTCTCGCCGTATTTCAGGTCCCCCCTAGCCTTCACAGATATGAAAAAGGACCTGCTTTCTCCGGGGTTTAAGGGTATTTCTGCCCTGTATATCCCATCTTTAACCGAAAATGTCAGATCATCCTCCTCCACAGGCTCTATCATCCACTCTGAAAGGACATCTCCCTCTATGGATTCCACTCTGGCCCTGAACGATATCTCTACGGTGTCCTCTTTAAGTCCTATATTTCTGACATTTATTTCAAACTCAACAGACCCTGTGGGTTTTATCCTTCTATCTGTCCCACCTCTTGCGAAGAGCCTGACTCCATAATCCTCTCTCTTAACCTCCTTAACCTCTTTCTTCGGCTCTTCCACAATTTCCTCCTCAATATCATCTAACAGACCCATGGCAATACCTCATGAGAAAAGTGAAGGGACATACTTCCACAGAAGATATATGGTGAATCCAAGGAACCCTATGAGCAGGAGGCCAGCACCGCTTATTTCCAGAATTTTCACATATTCATCCATCTTTGGCTTTCTGGCCATCTTCAGTATCCTGCTGTACTTTCCCCTGCCGAATGATCTGTACCAGTTCTCTATTCTTCTCTGCAATTCCCATGATTTCTGCACTATATCCATGCCAACCACTCTACGAAACCACATCTACTCCTAGTCTTTCCTCTTTCTCCTGCCCTGGTCCGAGTATCTGCTTTGATTTGACTCCAGTTATCACTACCATCACCCTTATTTTGTGTTCGAGTGAGGGATCTATGGAGGCTCCCCAGATTATCCTAGCGTCCTTGCTTATCTTGCTCTGCACGATCTCCGCAACCTTTTCAGCCTCTGATACGGTCATATCAGGTCCGCCTATAACATTTATCAGCGCTCCTGTTCCTGTTGTCACATCAACATCCAGAAGTGGAGAGTTTATCGCCTCATTCACCGCATCCTCAGCTCTGTTGTCTGAATCCGACTCTCCGAGACCTATCATAGCAACTCCGGCGCCTTTCATTATGGTTTTCAGGTCGTTGAAGTCCAGATTTACCAGGCCGGGCTTTGTGACTATCTCTGTGAGGCCTTTTATGGAGCGCATAAGTATCTCGTCGGCAACCTTGAATGCCTGATTGAGAGGAAGTCTTGGAGCAAGCTCTATGAGCTTATCATTGGGTATCACTATAACTGTGTCAGCAAAGGCTTTCAATTTTTTCAGGCCCCATTCTGCGTTCTGGGCCCTGCTTATTCCCTCTGCACTGAAGGGATATGTGGCAACAACTATTGTCAGGGCTCCCGCCTCTTTTGCCAGTTTAGCAACGAAAGGAGCTGATCCTGTTCCTGTCCCGCCTCCCAGACCGCAGGTTATGAAGACTATATCCGCACCTTCCACTATGTTCCTAAGTTTTTCTTCAGCCTCTTTGGCAGCTTCCTCACCCACCTGAGGAAGGGCACCAGCACCCAGACCTCTGGTGATCCTAGCCCCTAAAAGCACCTTTTTGTGGGCTTTGGTTATGAGAAGATGCTGTGCATCCGTGTTCGCAGCCACGAGTTCTGCGCCAGTTATCCCCTCCTCAAATATCCTGTTCACCGTGTTGGAACCTCCTCCACCCAGCCCAATTATGACTATCCTTGTTTTTAGACCCTCCAGTATCTTTCTAAGCTCCTCATCCTCTGGAGAGTAGCTTATGGGCGTTTCTGCGGAAGGCTCTTCTACCGTCGGCTTCCTCTCTGCTTTGGAGAGCGCCTCTTCTATTATTGATTTCATATTAAACCACTCCTAGGAACATTGAGAATAGTACCTTTTGCGGGGATTAGATTTTACTAAATAAAGCTTTTGTTAGGATCCACAGAAACTTTGATATTGAGAAATCGATGCAGGGGCATGATTACAAAGCTCAGGTTTCTGGGAACAGGTGGAGGAAGGTTTTCCACCATATTCCAATCAAGGGCAACCGGAGGCCTGTATATAGAGAGCGGGGTTAAGATACACATAGACCCTGGGCCCGGGGCTATACTTCACATGAAAAACTACGGCATAAACCCTACGAAGATAGATTATCTTCTGATATCGCACTGCCATCCTGACCACTACACCGATGGGGAGATCCTGGTTGAAGGAATGACGCAGGGTGGAAGAAAGAGGAGGGGGATGTTGCTGGCATCAAAAAGCGTACTTGAAGGTGTGGGAGACATAGGGCCAGCCATATCAAAATACCATAAATCATTGATAAATCACAAGCACCTTTCTCCCGGAGATTTTCTGAATCTTGGGCCTGTGGATCTGGAAGCCACCCCCTCAGTCCATTCAGACCCAACAACCGTGGGTTTCAAGATTCACACCCCCAACGGAACAATATCTTATGTGGCTGACACATCTCTTTCAGACGAGGTGGTAGAAGCGCACAAAGGGGCTAGAATTCTCATACTTCCGGTTACACGCCCCAGAAATTCAAGAATAGACTGGCACCTAAGCACAGAGGATGCCGTGGAATTCATAAGGAAAATAGAGCCTGAAATCACATTCTTCACTCACTTCGGCCTGAAAATGGTAAGGGCAGAGCCTGAAATAGAGGCCTACTGGGCTCAGGAGAAGAGCGGATACAGGGTTATGGCTGCGAAGGACGGCATGAGGGTGAGCATGGGAAGCAGAATAACGGTGAAATGATGGATTGGAAGGACTGGGAGCCGTACTATATGGAGATTGTTAGGGAATTCGGTTTCAGCGTTGAAATGGACAGAAAATCCGGAGTAATATTGGCAGAGATTTTGAAGCACAGACACATTCTAGGAAAAGAAGAGCTCAGGGAAATTATTGAGGGAAAAGATGTTCTTGTAGTTGGTCCTCTCGCAAATAACATACCTAAAAAGGATGTGATAATATCCACAGACTCATCAACATCCATCTGCCTTAAAAATGGAATAATACCGGATTTAATAGTTACAGACCTAGATGGAGATGTGGAGGACCAGATAAAAGCCTCTCTCCTCGGCTCAATAGCGGTTATACATGCTCATGGAGACAACATGGAAGCCATTAGGAAATACGCTCCAAGATTCAAAGGAAAGCTTGCTGGAACGGTGCAGTGTGAGCCCTTTCCTCCATTAATGAACTTTGGTGGGTTCACAGATGGTGACAGGGCGGTCTTTATGGCTGAATCTCTTGGAGCCAAGCAAATATACATAACCGGCTTTGATTTCAAGGATCCTCTGGAAAAACAGGGAAAAAATAGGAAAATAAAGGAAAGGAAGCTGGTTTGGGCGGAGCGCCTGATATCTCTTTTTGAGGTGAGATTCATCTAAAAGTCATCAAAATCCTCATCGCCGCTCTCTTCTTCCATCTGCTCCTCTATTTCGTCTTCGAATTCATCCTCAAAATCCTCATCAAATTCTTCCTCACCTTCAGTCTCCTCTTCTTCCACCTTTTCAGGCGCTCCTAGATCGAATATCAGGGATTGAGCTGCGCTCTCATAGAATTTGGCCAGCTCCTTGAATTCTTTTGGAGTGATAAGCTGTCCGTTTGTTAGCTCCGTTATCCTCTTAAGCGTGTCTATCGCTATCTGCGCTCTCTCCTTCTTCTTCATCAGCCTTTCGGCATCCTCTCCTTCAGGAACCTCTTCCATATCCAGCTGTTCCGGTGTTTCACCTATGTACACTGCGTTTATTATCACTCCTCTCTCAGGTGGGAAATTCTCCTTCACAAATTCTATTATCTTCTCCGAAACTTCAAGCACATCCTCCGTACTTGCGAAGCTACCTTTCCATCCATTGAACTCTCCGTCGGAAAGGATGATTATCATGGTGGGCATGCGCTTTTCAGAGTCCTTTTCCATCAGAGAAAGCAGTTTGTTGAGCTCCTCAAAGGCATTTACCCCATTTGTCGGTTTATTGCTTTCCTTAGGTATATAGGCGAAGAGCATCTTTATGAGCATCTCCTTGTACTGCTCCGTTGTTTCCACACCAGCAGCACCTATCTGAAGCCAGTATCTTATCTTCCCTTTGTACTTATATGCGGCGGTTTTTGCCTGACTTGAATAGCTTATGAGAGCCACTCTCTCGCTGAGCTCTCTTTCGGCTTTCTCTGAGAAATAAAGGAGAACCGCCGTTATAGCAGCGTGTATCCTCAGAATTTCCTTGTCATGCTCTACACTGTTGACAGTATCCTTAAGCATCTCATATTTTGGATCTTCCATCAATCTGCTTATTATCGGGTCTCCTGAGAGTTTCATGAGCCCGGGAGTGTTTGGTATGTAGTTGAAATACATGGATCCTGAGGTGTCGACCATCAGTATTCCGTTGAATGGGGAGGTCACTGATACCTTAACCTTTGTTTCAGGCGTGTAGACAGCATAGGGGAATGGGGAAATCTTGGCAACTGTGAGAGAAATCCCCTTCTCTTCCCAGTATATCTTTGCCCCATGATTGAACACAGGCATCTTTTCATTAAAGAAATTATGAACTTCTTCTCCACCATTCTCATTGATCTCTTTCACTATGTCCAAGAGCTCCTCTCTTTCTCTTCCCTCCATATCCACCCTTAAAACGACCTCTTCGGCAGGCATTTCTTCGGCAGGCATTATATCAAGGGCATCTCCATTGCTTGCTCCTGACAGCTGAGCGCTCATTCTGTTTATATGGGCTTCATCTTTCTTCACCCTTCCGTCGAGAATCACCCTGTAATACTTTGAGTCCCCGCGGTCTCTATTGAAAACCTCAACTATCTCTTTGTTTTTTATTCCGAGCTTCTTTCCAGTCGTCCTGTTTATCTTAATTACCCATGAATCCACGTTGTCCTTCAATACTGCTGAAAGAGGTTCCATTATGTCACCTTTGTGCGGATAATGGCTATTGGATTTAAGGTTTTTGGGTAAAGAAATTATTAAATAATTTTAAAGTTATTTATTAATTCCAAGTTTGAGAGAAACTATTTTAAGTAATAGTATATGCGCCAAGGTGAAGGGCCCGTGGGGTAGCTTGGCCTATCCTTGTGGCTTTGGGAGCCATAGACTCCGGTTCAAATCCGGACGGGCCCATGAGTGTGCTGAGGTAGCCTAGCCCGGAAAGGCGCGAGCCTGGAGAGCTCGTGGGCTTTTGCCCTCGGGAGTTCAAATCTCCCCCTCAGCGTCTCGCTTTGTTCGCCGCTTCGGGAGGGACTTTTTCCATGAAAAAGTCCAAGTCGCACGGGCGTAACCGCGCTCCTCTCCCCCTCAGCGTCTCACTTTGTTCGCACTGAGGTGTAGTCGCAGAGGCGTTACTCTGCTCCTCTCCCCCTCAGCGCTCGCTTTGCTCGCCTGAGGGTTGCTCGCAAAGGTGTGACTTTGCTCACTCCCTCCAGCTTTTACGCATTTTAGACGAATGTCTCTAAAATAATTGTGCATCACATGATCTTTGTATTCGACATGATTTTTCCGTTTACATATGTGGAAGGACCTATTCTAGTCCCTTTTCCTATCATAGTTCCCGGGTATATGCTGACATTTATGCCGGTTTTAACATCATCTCCCATTATCACTCCAAGTTTTCTCCTGCCGGTATCCACATATTTTCCTTTGAGATTGACAGATATGTTCTTTTCATCCAGCCTTAGATTCGCAACCTTTGTCCCAGCTCCCAAATTGCAGTTCTCACCTATCACGCTGTCCCCAACATAGTTGAAGTGGGGAATCTTGCTTCCATCCATTATTACCGAGGCCTTTATTTCAGAGGAGTTCCCTATGTGGCAGGAATTTCCTATTACCGTGTTGGGTCTTATGTATGAATTAGGACCTATGGAGCAGTTCTCACCTATTAACACAGGTCCTTCTATGTATGTTCCGCTTTTAACTGTAGTTCCTTTTCCTATAACCACATTTCCTTTTATGACGACATTTTCTTCAATCTCTCCCTCAATTTCTCCGGATATCTTCTGCAGGTAATTTCTATTCGCATCCAGAAGGTCCCACGGAGTTCCCACATCGCTCCAGTATCCATCAGAACGGACTATCTTTATCTTCTTTCTTTCAGTCAGCATATTTATCGCATCAGTAAGCTCTATTTCTCCTCTTGGAGATATCTGGCAATTCCTGAGAGCGTCGAAGATGTCTCTATCAAATACATAGATTCCACCGTTTATCCAGACATTTTTCGCTCCCTTCTCCTTCTCTTTTATTTCTACTAGAAACTCATCTCCTTCTATTATGCCGTAGTTCTCTCCGTTTTCCATGAAAACTCCCAGAATTGCATTTTTTTCCTTAATCATGTTCCTCAAAATAGCTTTATCAAAGATTATGTCACCGTTCAGAAATAATATTCTATCGTCTGAAAATTCCTCAGCATACATGGCAGCGCTCCCCGTTCCTTTTCTTTCTTCTTGATATCTGTACTCTATCGGAACTCCCCTGTATGAATATCCATACCTGCCCACTATCTTCCTACCTTCTCTACCTATGAGTATCGCCATCTTTTCTATTCCTGCATCCACTACAGCATCCATTATATGCTCTATGATCGGCTTGTTGCCAACAGGTATCAGGGGTTTTGGCCTGCTTTCAGTAAGGGGCCACATCCTTGTGCCTTCCCCTGCAGCCATGATGAAAGCGAGCATCTATGCACCTCCCAGAGCATTATAAATGTCATCCATCATCCTCTCCGCCTTTGCCCTGTCATCTGTTTCAACGGTTATCCTCACCTTAGGCTCTGTTCCTGAGAACCTTATAAGAAACCACAGGTCATCCATATTCACCCTCCATCCATCTGTTTTATCCACTTCCATACCTGCAATATATCTTTCTATTTTCCGCTCCATCTCCTCTCTATCTTTATACATAACGCTCTTTCTAATGGTGATATATTCAGGGAATGAGCTCAACATCTCATCAATATCCTCTCTCATAGCGATTTCAGAGAACTTCACTGCCGAGTATATGGCATCGGGAGTATATCTCCATGAGGAGAATATCTGGGTACCGCTTTGCTCACCTCCGAACTCATACCCTGTCTCTTTTATCACACGGGAGACATTGGCATCTCCAACAGGGCATCTTATTACATCGCTGGCAACGGAATCTATTAGCATGGATGAATTAACAGGCACAACCACTTTTTTGAATCCCATGCTCTTTATGAATATGGCCATAATCTTATCTCCATCCAGATATCTTCCAGATGAACTTATTGCTATGAATCTGTCCGCATCCCCGTCATGCGCTATCCCTATGTCGGCACCTTTTTTAACCACCATCTTCTTTAAAAGTTCAAGGTTTTTCTCAGAAGGTTCGCTGGGATGTCCGGGAAAAGTTCCATCAGGATGGCAATTCAGTGTGAGTACATCAGCACCGAGCTCCCTCAGCAGATAGGGAGTTATGACAGAGCCGGCACCGTTTGAGCAGTCTATAAGCACTTTCAGACCATCCAGCCCCTTCGACACCCTCAAAATAGCGTCTCTATGTTCGGAGAGCGCATCTATAGCATTTACCGAGCCTGTAGAATCCCAATCTGCAACCCCTTTTCCATTCAGCTCACTCATCTGTTCCTCAGAAAAAGCAGAGCCATCAGGGTTCCAGAGCTTTATGCCGTTGTACTCAGGAGGATTGTGCGATGCTGTAATCATAAGACCTGCATCGAAGTTTCTGGCGGCGTATGCAAGGGTTGGAGTGGGAATATTGCCAGTATCATAAACCTCAGCGCCTCCTGAGAGAAGAGCGCCCATCACCATGCTTTTAAGGGCTTCCGAGCTCTCCCTGAAGTCCGCTCCAACTACGACTTTACTATAATTTTTGCCTAGAGATAGCCCAAGCTCTCTCGCAACCTCAAGGAGTTCTTCGCCCCATTTCGCTCTTATCCCCGAAGATCCTGAGTATTTCATCTATTCCACCGTCACACTCTTCGCCAGATTTCTCGGTTTATCTATCTCGCACCCTCTTAGCTTTGCAGTGTGATACGCAAGCAGTTGAAGTACTACGGCGCTGGAGAATGTAGAGAAATCAGGGTTATTTGAAGGAGTTCTTATCCACTGATCGACATAGCTCTTTACCTCACTTTCAGAGGAAATAGCGATTACATAGGCCCCTCTGGCGCTCACTTCCTTTATATTGGATAGCATCTTCTCATATGTTTCATCCTTAGAGACTATCGCCACCACAGGTGTACCCTTTCTTATAAGGGCCAGCGGTCCATGCTTAAGCTCCCCAGCAGGGTATGCCTCTGCATGGATATAGGATATCTCCTTCATTTTGAGCGCTCCTTCCATTGCCAGAGGATAGTTTATCCCCCTGGCTATGTAGAACATATGCTCCTTATCCTTAAGCTCATAAGCTATCTTTTTTATGTCGTCCTCCAGCTGCAGTGAGTTTTCTATAAGCCTCGGAATCCTTCGGAACTCCTCCATAAACTCCTCATGTCTGGATTCGTTTATTATCCCGTAATCCACCCCAAGCTTTGCACTGAGGTAATACATAGATGCGAGCTGTGCCATGAATGTCTTCGTGGCGGCAACCCCTATTTCAGGGCCCGCTGAGGTGTATAGCACATGGTCCACATGATGGGTTATGGAGCTTCCAAGCACATTTGTAATAGCAAGGGTTTCATGCCCTCTTTTTCTGGCTATCTTTGCAGCCATGAGTGTATCCGCAGTTTCTCCGCTCTGAGTTATAAGTATGGAGAGCGCTCTCTCCCTCACATTAGGCCGTGTTCTGTATTCTGAGGAATAGTGCATTTCCACAGGAATTTTCAGCATCTTTTCCATCAGATATTTTCCTGCAAATCCGGCATTATATGAGGTTCCACAGGCTATTACATTTATTTTTCCGTGATATTTAAGATCGATATGCGTGGAAAAAAGGGAATGTACGGTGTTCTCAATCGCCACAGGTTGTTCATATATCTCTTTGAGCATGAAGTGTTCATATCCAGATTTTTCAGCGGACTCAGGACTCCAATCGATATATTCCTCCTTTTTCTCCACAGGATTTCCATTCATATCGTAAAAGCTCACGCTTTTAGGGGTTATCTCACAGACATCTCCATCTTCCAGTATCACCACGCGGTTTGTGTACGGCAGAAATGCAGGAACATCAGAGGCAAGAAAGTTTTCGCCATCTCCTATTCCAACTATCAGAGGACTTTCCTTTTTAACGCCCATAATCCTTTTTTCCCCCTTGTGTATCGCCGCTATTGCAAATGAGCCTTTAAGCCTGTTTATAGCATTTATAAATGCCTTCCTAAAATCCCCTGCTTTTTCGTATTCTTCTTCAAGAAGATGGGCAATGACCTCGCTGTCTGTCTTCGATGAGTATCTGTGTCCTTTTTTGATCAAATCTTCTTTCAGTTTCTCATGATTTTCTATTATTCCGTTGTGCACTATGGCAAATTCATTCCTGCAATCAACGAATGGATGAGCGTTTATGTCGGTTGGTTCTCCATGTGTTGCCCATCTCGTGTGTCCTATACCTACATGCCCTTCCATATTTCCGGAAAGATATGAGACATATCCGCTCCTCTTTTCAACCTTTATCTCGTGATTTATAACAGCTATTCCTGCAGAATCATATCCCCTGTATTCAAGCCTTTTTAGGGCATCTAAAAGTATGGGCGCGGCCTTTCTGAACCCCGTATATCCTATTATCCCGCACATCAGACCTCATCCTCCATCTCTTCCTTCATCACAGTTCCTGAGGGAATTCTGCTCTCAGCTCCGATCCTGCATCCCGGATATATGCTTACATCTGCACCTATTCTGGAATCTTCGCCGACTACAGCTCCGCCATCTCTTATTTCCACAACTTCTCTGTCAATTATCTTTCTGAAAGACGAACTTATGCTGTGAAATCTCGGACCTATGGAGCAACCTCTGGCAATGATTGAGTTTTCTATGGCTGATTGATGGCCGATTGTGGTGGAACTCATTATTATGCTGTTTTTTATCAGGGATTGAGCTCCGATGCTCACATCGTTTCCTATGCTTGTATCTGGGAGAATAACGGAATTGGGGCCTATGTAGCAGTTCTTACCTATTCTTACAGGACCTCGTATATATGTACCTCCTGAAATAACCGTACCTTCCCCTATTTCCACCTTTCCAATTATCTCCGCCTTTTCTATCTTTCCAGATATCTGTCTTAGAGCCCCTTTCAATGCCCATGAGTTCAACTCTATAAGATCCCAAGGATATACGGCATCTTTCCATAGGCATTCTGCAACATGGAGCTTTATTCCCTTCATTCTGTTAAGAACCTTCGGGAACTCATATATCCCTTCGTTCAGAGATGCTTCTATCTCCTCGAATATTTCAGGGCCGAATCTTCCTATGCCTGTGAATATGAGGTTTTCCTCAGTTTCAGGGATTTTTTCCATTATTTTTAAGACTTTATTTTCTCTGTACTCTACAACTCCGTATTTAGATGCGTTTTGGCTAAAAACCCCCAATATTGTGTTGTTATCTTTTTTTATTAGTCCTTTAATGCATTCATCAGATATGATATTATCTCCAGGTACAAGAATGAAATCTTCATCAGTTTTAGCCTGATAGAGCGCATGAGCGGTTCCAAGCTGTTTTTCCTGCATTATATACTCTATTTCCACACCAAAATTCCTTCCGTTACCGAAGTACTGCTTTATTTTTTCAGAATGGTATCCAACAACTATGCTTATCTCCCGAATTCCACTGGAAGCCATAGATTCTATGACATACTGAAGGATCGGACGGTTTCCAACAGGTATCATCACCTTCGGCATACTCGCTGTCAGCGGTCTCAGTCTCTTTCCTTCTCCTGCAGCGAGGATTATGCCTTTCATATGCTCTGCCATCCTTCCTGAATATAAAATGATTTCTTTCCCTTTATGGAATTGTATCTGATTATATTTATATATAAAAAGAGCCAGAGAGAATAGAAAAATATAAATAATATAAAGACTATCTCCGATTGACTATCCAGAAGGAGGAAAGACATGGTAATGGAAGAAATAACCATAGAAGATGCAAAGAAGATATGCAAGGAAAAGGGGTTGAAGCCTGCAAAAGTAAAGGGAACCATGGGAATCCAGTTCACAAAGGGAAACAATCCGAGACTTGAAGAGATTTCATGGGAGGAATTCGAGAAACTCCTGAAAGAGCGCGGCCTGGCCATATATGAGAGCAACGGCTGGATGAAGATCATGAAGAAAAAATAAACCTATTAAATTTTATATTTTTCTTTTTGAACATAAATTTTTAATCCATGAAGCGATGGCGTGTGGATGCCAACCATAAGTTTCAGCAAAGAGGACCTCATCAGGTTGAGCGGAGCCTCGGAGAGCGACCTTGAGATTCTCCCTCTTATAGGAATTCAGGTAGAATCCGTTGAAGGAGATGAGATGACCGTTGAGATAGAGGCGAACAGGGCGGATATGTTTTCGGTGGAGGGGATTGCCAGATACCTGCGTGGTTTTATAGGTAAAGAGCTCGGATTTAAGGAATATGGGGTTTCTGAGGGTGATTTCACAGTAACAGTGGATAAAAGCGTGGAGGCTGTGAGGCCATACATAGGTGCAGCCCACATATCCGGCGTAAAGATGGACGATTATCTGATAAGAACAATAATGGATCTTCAGGAGAAGCTCCACGCCACGATAGGTAGAAAGAGGAAAAAACTCGCAATAGGGGTGCACGATTCATCAAAAATAGGCAGGGATATAATTTATAAGGCTGTGCCCCCAGAAGAGATAAGATTTGTTCCTCTGGCAAAGGATGAAGAG
>JALSOU010000019.1 GCA_026986305.1 Thermoplasmata archaeon
TCTTTACCAGCAAGCAAGGAAGAATTACGGATACCAGTGTAAGGAGAATAGTAAAAGAGGCAGGAACTGCCGTAGGTCTACCTTGGCTTCATCCACACTCGGCCCGACATTGGAGAGCAAAAAACCTTCTTCAGCAGGGAGTAAATCTTAATGTTGTTCAAAAAATTCTCGGACATAGCAATATAAAGACCACTTCCCTTTATTTGGAAGCGACATATCAGGAAGTAGTTATGGACGTGGATAAGAAGGATAATTTCTTTAAAAAGGGGGTGAAAACATGATTTCGGAAAAAGGTTTTTCGGACATTCGCCGAACGAAAAATATAAATAAAAACTTCGAGGATTCCATTTTCGAAAATCCCGCTTATTCCCGACCAAAACCCGCAAAAAATGAAGGTCATGCTGGGCCTCGCAATCAACAGTATGGGCCCGGCAGGATTCGAACCTGCGACCATCTGGTTATGAGCCAGACGCTCCACCACTAAGCTACGGGCCCAGTGGGTAATGGGCTTGTGCTGGATTGCAGGGTGCGGATTATAGGTCCATGTATTTAACTTTTTCACACGACCCGACAGATAACCCCAAACTATAAAAGGAGCGCAGAGATGCAAAGCCCGTGTCCCTTGAAAGCCTTACAATAGCTGTAGTTACCCTCTCGCCACCGATACTCTTTCTATATCTCTACACCGGAGATCATGAGAGAGAGTTTATGCACAACAAGATGATGCTCTACATGGCTATGGGGCTCATTCTGGGGACTGTGTTCTGGACTATTGAGCGCCTATATTTTGCTCTCTACCTGCTAATTTTCATAGCTTTTCTGGAGCAGCTCACGAAATCAATAATACTTAACAGAAAACAGATTCAAGGGAAGAGGAGCGCCATATGGTATGGCTCAGCAATGGGCTTTGTTATGGGTGCGATAATGGTCTCTGAAATGATGTACGCATCCTATGTTGTCAGCGGCATAGATTCGTGGAGCATTGTGTCATTTTTCGGTCTGGCAAGCTCTTATTCCGCCCTCCACGGATCAACCGGAGCTCTCATAGGATATGGAAGCTATAAAAATCAGCTGTGGAGATACCTTTTCAAGGCATATTTCATACATGTTCTTTTCATACTTATACTCTTTTTAGGCCTCTACCCACCGCTGATTCTCATACTTTTGCTGCTCTATTCCATGTTCAACATGGTTAGGGTCTACAGGATGCTTGAGTGATGCCACCAATCTTTTTAAGAGAATCCCATTCCTGTGCATGGCAGTCCACACAGATCACATAGAAATTGAAACGGAAGGAGAAGTGCAGATATTTGACATAACGGAGGATGTTGAGAGAATAGTGGGAAATTCAGGTATAAAGGAAGGCATAGCCCTTATCTTTGTTCCCGGGTCAACTGGAGCCATAACTACAATAGAGTACGAGCCCGGACTACTAAAAGACCTTCCTGAAGCCCTTGAAAGGCTATTTCCAAGAGATATAGTATATGAACATCACAAAAGATGGCACGACGGCAATGGCCACTCACATGTCAGAGCCTCATTTTTAAAGCCAGACCTCTGCGTTCCAGTGGATTCAGGGACCCTTACCCTCGGAACATGGCAGCAGATAGTCTTCGTAGAGCTGGACAATAAACCGAGAAGAAGAAGGATAGTGGTGAAGGTGGTGGGAGAATGAGGGATAATAAGCGGCTCAGGAGCCTATGAAATGGGCGCAGATATCATAGATGAATTTGAGGCCGAAACTCCCTATGGAAAACCCTCGTCCAAAGTTCAGATTATAGAGGTTAATGGAAGAAAGGCGTCCTTCATAAGACGCCATGGCCCTGAGCATACTATTCCACCGCACATGATTAACCACAGGGCAAACATCTATGCGCTCCACAGCCTTGGTGTTAAAAACCTCATATCCATAGGCTCGGTTGGAAGCCTGAAAGAGGGCATTAAGCCACCTGCGATAGTCATACCTGAGGACTACATAAGCCCTTTCAGGGTAGATACTTTCTTTGATGATAAGGTGGAGCATATAACTCCTGAAATGGACGATGCTCTCAGGAACGATCTAAGGGAGAGCGCTCTCTCACTGGGCATTGAGGTGCATTTCGGAGGAGTTTACCTGCAAACTCTGGGTCCGAGGCTGGAAACAAAGGCAGAGATAAGGATGTATTCCAGATTTGCGGACATAGTGGGCATGACCGTCGGAAGCGAGGCCACCCTCTCTCAGGAAATAGGAATGAGATTCGCAGCAATATGCTCTGTGGACAACTATGCCCATGGAATAGGCGGAGAGGTTCCGGAATTCAGAGAGATACTGGAAAGGTCAAAAATAAATCAGGAACGGACAAAGGCCATAGTTTTGAATTTTATTGAAAAATATTAAAGGGTTTAGAACTCCTCATCCATTCCGCCCTTGGGTCCCTTGTTGTCTGACTTGCTCTCTCCCTTGGCAGCGATGATATCGTCAATCCTCAGTATCATGTTGGCTACCTCTGTGGCAGACTCTATAGCCTGCTTACCGACCCTTATGGGCTCAACGACATTGCGCTCCCTCATGTCAACGATGTCCCCTGTGTACACATCTATGCCTGCGTACTTGTTGCCATCCTTGTGCGCCTTCCTGAGCTTTATCAGCACATCTATCACATCAAGCCCTGCGTTCTCTGCCAGTGTCTTTGGAACCACTTCAAGAGCATCTGCGAATGCCTCTATTGCCAGCTGCTCCCTTCCTCCTACCGAGGCTGCATAATCCCTGAGCTGGAGAGCGAGTTCAACAGCGCTGGCTCCACCGCCTGCTGTGAGCTTTCCGTCCTCCAGAGCTATTGCAACGGTGTGGAGCGCATCGTTGAGTATCCTCTCTATCTCATCTACAACATGCTCTGTTCCGCCGCGCACCAGTATGCTGACAGCTCTTGGATTCTCGCACTCCATCACGAAGGTCATCTCATCGTCGCCTATCTTCCTCTCCTCAACCACTCCTGCGTGTCCGAGGTCATCTGCGGTGAGGTCGTCCAGAGTTGTGACTATGTTTCCACCTGTTGCTTTTGCCAGTTTCTCCATGTCTGATTTCTTAACCCTGCGGACAGCATATATTCCCTCTTTTGCGAGGAAGTGCTGTGCCATGTCGTCTATTCCCTTCTGGCAGAAGACCACATTTGCTCCTGTGTCCTTGATCTTCTGGACCATGTCTCTGAGCATCCTTTCCTCTTCATCTAGGAATGCCTGCAGCTGTGATGGGTCGCTTATCCTAATGTTGGCATCTATCTCTGTCTTCTTTATCTCAAGAGCAGCGTTTATCAGGGCTATCTTCGCATCCTTAACCCTTGAAGGCATACCGGGATGCACCTTCTCCTTATCCAGTATTATGCCCCTTATCAGCTCTGTGTCCTCTATGGACCCGCCGTGCTTCTTCTCTATCTTTATGTTGTCCAGATCCACCTTATAGCCATCCCCTTCCTTCTCAGCAACCTCTCTTACTGCCTTGACAACGAGATCTGCCAGATACTCTCTGGACTTTCCTGCGCTCTTCCCTGTCATTGAGGTTATCGCTATGTTTTTTAGCATCTCCTCATCGTTGACATCTATCTTTGTTCCCAGAGATTCGAGTATCTCCATGGATTTCTTAGCGGCTAGGTCATATCCCCTTGTTATGGTGGTCGGATGCACATTCTGCTCCAGCAACTCCTCAGCCTTTGTCAGGAGCTCTCCAGCCAGCACCACCGCTGTTGTGGTTCCATCCCCACATTCCTGATCCTGAGACTTCGCAATCTCAACAATCATCTTCGCAGCCGGATGCACCACATCTATCTCTTTGAGTATGGTGACTCCATCGTTTGTTATGGTCACATCTCCGAGGCTGTCAACCAGCATCTTGTCCATTCCCTTTGGTCCAAGGGTGCTTCTAACAGCGTCAGCTATCGCCTTTGCGGCTGCGATGTTCTTATACTGAGCAGTCTTTCCTGATTCCCTTTCAGTTCCTTCCTTCAGGATGTATATCGGTGTTCCGCCCAGCATTTCTCATCACCTCAATTTAGCATAGAATTGTTCTTCTATATAAAGATATCGGAAAGACCTGCGCCATGCCCAGCAACCCGCTTAGCTGTTTTCTGAAAAAGGTTTAAATCATGCGCTCCATTCGGAATTAAGGTGATTGAATGTCAGAACACAAACCTACAGTAGATGAGCTGCTTGAAAAGGCTAAATGGCCTCAAAAAGTTGCGCCTGAAAGGCATAAGTTCTACGGTGGAAAGCTGGAGACGCTTCCGAAATGCTCCATAAACTCCTTTGATGATTTTGGAATATGGTACACTCCGGGAGTGGCAGCACCATGTAAAGAGATTGCGAGGGACCCTGAGAAGGTCTTTGACTACACCAACAAAGGAAACTATGTGGCTGTCATCAGCGATGGCACCAGAGTTCTTGGTCTTGGAGATATCGGACCCCTAGCTGGGCTGCCTGTGATGGAAGGAAAAGCCATACTTTTCAAGTATCTCGGTGGTGTGGATGCCTTCCCCATAATGATAAACACGAAGGACCCTGAAAAGTTCATAGAAACAGTGAAGATGATTGAGCCGAGCTTCGGAGGAATAAACCTTGAAGACATAGCGAATCCAAAGTGCTTTTACATCCTTGACAGGCTGAGAAAGGAGATGGACATACCTGTGTGGCACGACGACCAGCAGGGAACAGCGTCTGTTGAGCTTGCAGGAACAATAAACGCCCTTAAAGTGGTGGGAAAGAAGATGAGCGAGGCTAAATTTGCCATAATAGGCACGGGAGCTGCCAACATAGCCTTCGTTAGAATACTCATAGCCGCTGGAGTCAATCCGAAGAACATAGTGATGGTAGACAGCAAAGGCACCCTGCATCCCGGAAGAAAGGACCTTGAGGAAAACAAGGATAAAAACCCATACAAATGGCATTATGCCCAGATAACAAACGGAGAGGGAATAGTCGGAGGAATACCTGAGGCTATGAAAGGTGCAGACATAGTTGTATCAGCATCAAAATCAGAGCCAGGGACCATAAAGAAGGAGTGGGTCGCAGACATGGCTGATGATGCCATAGTCTTTG
>JALSOU010000020.1 GCA_026986305.1 Thermoplasmata archaeon
TCTCATGTGCATGAGCCAGAGGCCGATATCAAAAACATGGGGGGTGTGCGCCTGTAAAATCAACCTGTATGTTGAGGGTTTCTCAAGCCACATGCTTCCTTTCAGCAGTATGCTGGCCATGTCCATTGCTCCCACGCCTATGGAGAGGGCTCCCTTTGCACCGTATGCAGTGCTGTGCGAATCCAGACCTACGACGAACATACCTTCCTCAACATATCTGAACATCAGCTCATGGGATATGCCCTCATATCTGTGGTATTTTATCCCATGTTCTTCAACGAATTTCTCAAATTCTTCCACATATCTGGCATGCTCACCGGTGCAAGGAGGGGAAAAATGGTCCGTGAATGCGATTATCCTTTCAGCAGGAAACCTTATCTTCTTTCCCTCTATGTATCTTTTCAACAGGGGGTAGTTGCCGTCGTGAATCATCACCATGTCCGGCTCGTACCAGTTCCTCTCAACCTCATGCTCCTTAAGGATTTCCTCTATCATTTAGAACCTCTCTCACGATTTCCCAGAACCTTTCCTCAGGGAATCCGAGGACCTCTTTCCCATACCTTTCCAGCTCTTTCAGCATCATTCTTATGGGCTCCTTTGACATCCCTTCCTTCTCAGCCTTTATTTTTCTTAGAATCTCGGAAATCTCCTCATCGCTGGCATCCATGCCTTTCTCACCGAGTTTCAGCTTTATTATAGATGGTCCTGAGTGCTTTCCTATGACAAATTCCCTCTTTCTTCCAACTTCCTCTGGTTTTATCGGCTCATAAACCTCAGGGTATTTCAGCACACCCGAGACATGCACCTCCGATTCGTGCCTGTATGAATTCAGCCCGGATATTGGCTTCTGAGGGGATAGATAGCACCCGGAGCGCTCCTCAACAAGCTTTGATATTGAGTACAGCTTCGTGGTGTCCATGCCCGTGTCAAAGCCGTAAATCTTTTCAAGAGCCATGACCACCTCTTCAAGAGCTGCATTGCCGGAGCCATCTCCTAAGGAATTCACAGCCAGCGTCGGATAAATCGCACCTCCAGCCACAGCTGAAACCGTGTTTGCAACAGCCATTCCGAAGTCGTTGTGGCAGTGAACCCCGAAGGGAACATTGAATTTTGAGGTGAATCTCTCAAAAACCTCCTTAATCCTCTCAGGACTCGCCACGCTTGAAGTGTCGCAGAGTATTATCCTCTTCGCCCCGTGCTCTATCGCCTTAGATACGAAATCCTCAACATAGTTCAGGTCGGAGCGCATAGTGTCCTCGCTTATGAATGTCACATTTAACCCATGCTCTATCGCATAATCTATGCCTTCCATGGTCCTTTTCACAGCTTCCTCCCTGCTTACTCCATCCTTGTGTTTGAGGTGCAGGTCACTGGTTGTGTGAAAGAGATATATGTTCTCAACATCCAGAGCGATGGCGGCATCAATGTCACTTTTAAGGTGCCTTACGGTGACCCCCACTTCTGCTTTCAATCCCATGCCAAGTATGGATTTTATGGCATCTCTTTCACCTTCTGACATTATGGGAAAACCAGCATCTATCACTGCAACGCCAGCATCGTCCAGAGCCTCTGCTATCTCCATCTTATCCTTTACCGTGAAAACCACTCCCGGAGTCTGCTCTCCACCCCTAAGTGTCTCGTCCCAGATAAAAATCCTCTTTCGTGCCATGATTGTGCGAATGGTAGGGGGTATTTTAAGATTGAGCATCGCTGAGGAAAGTAGAATTTTCATAGAAAGTATTAAAAATGTTCTCCTCTTATTAGATATGAAGAGGCGATGGATATGACGGACACACTCCTTGAAAAGATGGATCACATAGAGAAGATGCTTATGGAGTTAAACGCCAAGATAGACAACTTTTTAGGTTATGAGGAGATTTCAGATTCGGAAAAGAAGGAAATAAATGAAATACGGGATGAGGTAAAGAGAGGGGAATATGTAAGGTTTGAGGATTTGTTCGGTGGGAGCTGATGTATGAGATAATATTTTCTCGACAGGCATCCAAGTTCATATCCACTTTGCCAGAAGGATACAAAAACAATATAAAATCAGTTTTTGAAAAACTCAAAGAAAATCCTTACTCATATCCTTATAAAAAGATAAAGGGAGAAACCAATCTTTACAGGGTTCGGGTGGGCAGATACAGGATTTTATATGAGATAGATAAAAATTCAAAGCTAATCGTTGTAATAAAAATAGACAAAAGAGAGCGAGTATACGAATAAGTGGGCTCTGTAATCATTAAATATCCCATACAGATTACCGCCTATGCTCGATATAAAACTTCTGAGAGATAATCCTGAGATTGTGAAAAAATCCCAGAGGCGGAGGGGAGAGGATGAAGGCATAGTGCACAGAATCCTTGAGCTGGATAGGCTATGGAGAGAATCGCTGAAAAAGATAAACGAATTGAGAGCGCTCCGAAACAAAAAAAGTCAGGAGATAGGCAGGATAAAGAAGGAAGGTGGAGATATAGGGGCATTGAAGGGGGAGATGAAGGAAATATCTGCGGAGATAAAGGAATTGGAGGTTAAGGTTGAGGAGTACAAAAAGGAGAGGGATATGCTTCTGGCATCTTTGCCCAACCTCATACACGATTCAGTTCCCGATGGTGAGGATGAAGATGACAATGTTCCTGTGAGGTTCTGGGGAAAGGCAAGGGTTTACAGGGAATTTATGGGAGAATTTATGGATAAAACCGACGGAAATATGGAATATGAGGAGATCGATTTCAGGCCTGAGAGTCATGTTGACATCATGGAAAAAAGAGGGTTAGCCGACATATCAAGGGCAGCCAAGGTTTCATCTTCCAGATTCTACTACCTTAAAGGAAGGCTGGCTGTGCTGGACCTAGCTCTTCAGAGATTCGCTCTGGATTTCATGGTTGAAAGAGGCTATGTTCCAGTATTGCCACCCTACATGCTCAGGAGAAAGGCGATGGAAGGAGTCACAGACCTCAGCGCTTTTGAGGAGATGATATACAAGATTGAGGACGAGGACCTGTATATGATAGCCACATCCGAGCATCCCATGGCAGCGATGTACATGGATGAAATCCTTGAAGAAGGCGATTTGCCAATAAAGTATGCAGGGGTGAGCGCCTGCTTCAGGAAGGAGGCTGGAGCACACGGAAAGGATACGAAAGGCATATTCAGAGTGCATCAGTTCAACAAGATAGAGCAGTTCATCTTTTGTAAGCCTGAGGACTCATGGAAATTCCACGAGGAGACCATAAAAAATGTTGAGGAGATATTCAAGGCTCTGGAGATACCTTACAGGGTTGTGAATGTCTGCTCAGGTGAGCTGGGTGCGGTTGCATCAAAGAAATACGACCTGGAGGCATGGATGCCTGCTCAGGGCAAGTTCAGGGAGATGGCTTCTGCGTCCAATGCTCTGGATTATCAGTCGCGGAGGCTGAATATAAGGTACCGCGGAAAGGGGGAGAACATATTTCTGCACACGGTAAACAGCACTGCGGTGGCCACAACCAGAGCCATGGTTGCTATAATGGAGAACCACCAAAGCGAGGATGGAAAGATAATAATACCTAAGGCGCTCCGCAAATACACGGGTTTTGATGAGATATAACCCTCTATTTTTTAATCATTAAAATCTGTCAGACATTTGTCATGGAAAGTTTTAAATACTGTCTGATATTATCGGCAAATTGTCTGACATCCGTCGGACTGTGGATGCACTCAACGAGGGATTTAAATGCCTGAAATACCCGTAAAAAGGAGCGCAAAGCAGCGCGTAAGCCCGAAATCCAGTTTTGAGGAGGTGGCGTCATGTATCTGAAAGAGATACAGTTAGAGAACTTCAAGTCAATGAAAGGGAGTACGAGGATAGAGCTAAAAGAGGGTTTTACTGCAGTAACTGGGCCAAATGGAAGCGGAAAATCCAACATCTCCGACGCCATCCTCTTTGTTCTGGGCCCTAAAAGCTCAAAGGCAATAAGGGCTGGAAACCTTCTGGAACTAATATGGAACGGGGGCAAAGGAGGAAAACCCGCTGACAAATGCAGGGTTACGCTGGTTTTTGACAACAAGGACAGGACCATTCCTGTTGGCTATGATGAGGTGCATCTCACAAGGGTTATAAAGCGCTCCAAGGAGAGCAAGCAGGGATATTCCAGCTACTTCTACATAAACGGCAATAAATCAACGCTGAAGGAGTTTGAGGAGCTTCTGGCATACGCGGGCATATCTGCCAGCAGATACAACATAGTGCAGCAGGGAGATGTCACAGGCATAGTGAAGATGGGGGCCGTGGAGAGGAGAAGGATATTGGAGAGCGTGGCTGGAACAACGCATCTGGATGCCGAGATGGAGAAGGCTAGAGCAAAGAGGGTTGAGGTTGAGGACAATCTGGAGAAGATAGCCATAAGGATGGATGAGATAGAGAGCAGGCTGAAGGACCTTGATGAGGACAGGAGCGCAGCCCTGAGATACAAGGAGCTGAAGGAGAAGATGGAGCTGGCACAGGCTCAGCTCGCCTATAAGAAGCTCATATCCATGAATTCTGAAAGGGAGAGCATAAAGAAGAGCATGCTGGACTTTGAAAACGAGAGGGAGAATCTCAAAAAGCAGATGGAAGAGCTGAAAGAAAGGATAAGCTCCATAGGTGAGGAGATAAAGAAGGCAGAAGAGGAGATGGCCAGCAGGTGGGGAGACGAGGCTAAGAAGGTCAAGGAGCAGATCGATTCATACAGGATTGAGATAGCCAGAATAGACAACTTCTTGGAGAGCGCTCACGATGCCATAGACGAGCTTTCAAAGAGGATGGCCGCTGAGAAGAAGAGGCTTGAGGATGAGGAGAAAAGGCTCAAAGAGATAAAGAAGAGGAGAGAAGAGGAGTTCAAGGCCTTTGAATCCAAGAAATCAGAGCTAGATGAGGTGAGAAAGGAGCTAAAAGACCTTAGGGATAGGCATTCACGCTCATCAAAGAGGGGAAAGGAGCTTTCAGAGAGGTTTTCAGGGCTTTCAAAGAGGCGGAATGAGCTTATGGTGGAGTTGAGCTCTCTCAGGGAAAGAAAGGCATCCCTTGAGGA
>JALSOU010000021.1 GCA_026986305.1 Thermoplasmata archaeon
CAACGCTGCGGGGGCATGGTCTGCAAAGATCGGTGAGATGGTCGGAGTGGATATGCCAAACAAACCTTACAGGCATGAGATTCTGGCAACAGAGCACATGGAGCCATGGCTTAAACCGATGATAATATCCTTCCATACAGGCATATATTTCAGCCAGAGCCACGACGGTGAGATCGTAGGCGGAATAGGGGATCCTAATGAGCCGAGCTCCTTTAACACAAAATCCAGCCTAGAATTTCTGGAAAGATTCGCCACTGTTGCTGTGAGGTATATTCCAATGATGAGGAAATTGAAGGTGATGAGGCAGTGGGCAGGGCTTTATGATGTCACTCCGGATGCCCGTCCAATTCTAGGACCTGTTGATGAGCTTCCCGGCTTCATACAGGCCAACGGATACAGCGGACATGGATTCATGATACATCCCATGGTGACTAAGCTTCTGGCCGAGTACATAATAGATGGAAAAACTAGCATAGACATAGAGCCGCTGAATCTGAGAAGGTTCAAAACAGGAGAGATAGTTCAAGAAGCCAATGTGGTTGGCTAATCACACGAAAAATCGGTTGATATCCTGTATATCCATGTATTCCTTCCATTCCTCTATGCACTCGCAGAAAAGTCCCTGAAATACAGAGAGGTCCTGGGTCAAAGAGAAGTCCTCTATGGCTTTAAGCACCTTTTTATCGCATTTTCCGCAGTTGTGCGCTCCTCTTTTCATTCCACCTGCAGTGGGCCATGAGACCAGCCTCACATCCCCTATCTTCGGCTTTGCCCTTTTTATGACCTCTACCACCGACCAGAGCCACGGCACCCTGTATTCCCTCCTTCTCCATAGGTGATGGACAAGGGTGTGGCTCTGGATGTTCACGGGATTCAGTGAGATTTCTTTTGAATAGCGGGACGCGAAGATGATGGAGTTGACAGCATCCTCTATGGCCTCTCTCTCGGTCATAAACGGTGGTTTCAGAAGGATGTATGTTTTGAGCGGGATTCCCATGCTTTTAAGCACTTCAGCAGCTCTGACATAGTCCTTAACCCTGAAGCTCTTGTTTATCTTGTGTTCCAGCACATAATCGCTTGAGCTCTCCAGACCTATGGCTATTTCCAGATTCTCCTGATATATATCTTGAAGGTTTTTTTCAACTATGAATTCGGGCAGGGACTCAACTATCAGGCGCTCCGCACCCTCAAAGCTCCTTATTATTCTGGACTGCATCTCAGGAGATATCTCGTTCGGGTCCAGAAAGCTTCCTGAGGTGAAAATCTTCACAACCTTCTCTCCCTTATATTTTTTCATGGCCTTTTCCAGCTGTTTCTCCATGGCTTTATCAGGAACTTTTTCCATGCGTGCATCGTTTATGTATCCGCACATGCTGCAACCTGAGTGGAGCGCCCAGTAACATCCCCTTGTCCTCAGTATGAGAACGAAGGCTTCCACCACCTTCCCTCTGGACACATCCTTCTCAGTCCACATGGCTATGGGCCTTTCCTCGTCGAATTCCCTAGGTTTATCCGGTCTCAGAGACCTTATAAGATCCTGCAATTCGCTCATTTCACCTCTTCCTGAATGCTATGGAGTAAACCATTCCTCCGTAGAACTTTGAGATATAGATTACCTTTGCCCTCTTTCTCACATATCCCACTATGTCCCTGTCAAAATGCGTCCTTCCGAAGAGCTTTGCCACAGGAACGAGGAGCGCATGGCCTATCTTCGCCCATAATTTCTCTGGCTTTCCTGTATCCAATATCACAGCGATGCCATCATCCTTCAGAACCCTAAGCATCTCATCTATAGCCCTCTGATAATCAGGTATGGTTGTCAGGGAGAATGTGCTTATCACCCTGTCTATGCTCCCGCTCTTAAAAGGGAGCTTTTCAACATCCCCTCTTATCAGGGTGAGAGCGCTTATGCCATGTTTTTTCCCCCTTTTTTCCGCAATTTTCAGCATCTTTTTCGATATATCTATGCCGATTATCTCCTCAGGACCATTTTCAGCTATCCATGGAAGTATGAGACCGCTTCCGCTCGCTATGTCCACTACCCTCTGGCCTTCCTTTATATCAAGCATATCTATGGCGTGCTTCCTCCACCTCTTTTCCGCAGATCCGAGTACGGGAAATGTGTCGAGAAAATCGTAGAAATAGCTGAATTTGTCATACCTCTTTTCCACTTTCTCCCTCATCTACCACCACCATACCACGCCGTAGAGAGGGTTTCCTGTTATGATATAGGAGGCGATGAGATATCCAGCTATGGCTCCGCTGTTCAGGAAGGGCAGTCCTGCCTGAGCCCTCCCCTTCATTACGAATCTCAGCAACACCAGATATCCGATAAAGGATCCTGCTATGGCTGATAGAGCTATGGGAAGATTATATGGCGGCGATGAGTTGAGATATATGGATGCTGAGAGTATGCCGGGTATGATTATATCTCCGAGGCCCATGAAAAGAGCGTCTCTTTCCCCCCTCCCTTCAGACCCTCGCGATTCTTTTTCTATCTTTATGGTATCCTTCACGAATGAATAGCTCTTTTTCTTCGGAGCTACCAGTATTATGGGGAGTTTTGTCTCTAAAACCGTATCTGCAAGGTCTATCATGTGCTTCGTGCGGTAGACTGATATGAAATCATATACTGCCATTATTGACAATAGAATCAGAGAAGGCAGGACTCCGAAGGAGAGGCCGAATATGGCTATGCTACCGGCACCCATGATTATTCCCGCAGTATCCACCACATACCACTCAGGGTTGACTATCAAGGCGCCTGCTATTATAGTCCCCGAGGCAAGGGCTATGGAAAAAGGTATGTCAACAAAAAGTCCGGGATAACCGAAAACTATGGGGATGGCGCGGTAAATCAGGGGATAGAGGGCGAAAACTATGGTTGCCCAGACAGAAAAGACCATGAACCATTTTATTATGGAATCTTTTCCTTTTTTTGCAATCCAGAGGAATATTGCAGTAAATACAATTATTATAACCACATAATACAGTGGATTCACAGGGTTGTTAGGGTCCTTAAAAGCCCTGTAATCCTCGGGATAAAGCGGGATTATCGCAAGAGCCGTGAGCTGTGTGATGAGGTATGAAAATGCCATTATGAGAGCGGGTCTGTAGACCCTGCCCTCAGCCATCACTTATTCCTCCGGATAACATAGTCCACGAGGTCCAGTAAGGCTTCTTTCTCTTCGCCATCTTCCAGAACATTCAGGGCATTTTTAGCCTTCTCAGCATATTCAAGGGCCAGATTTTCAGCATCCTCTATGGCTCCAACCTTCTCCATGAGCGCTATCGCCTCTTTTACCTCTTCCTCACTTGCGCTCTCATTTCCAAGTATGCTGAGGAATCTCTCTTTATCCTCGCCTTCAAGCCTATTAATTGCATATAGAACCATCAGGGTCTTTTTCCCGTTCCTTATGTCGCTTCCCACAGGCTTTCCAAGGGTTTCTTCATCTGCTCTCAGGTCAAGGTAGTCATCCCATATCTGGAAGGCAAGCCCCATGTATTTTCCGTATTCAGCCATCTTTTCATAGATCTCAGGAGGAGCCCCAGCTATCCTAGCTCCGTTTTTTGCGGCGTTTATGAACATGAGAGCCGTCTTTTTCTCAATCATCTCAAGGTATTCCTCAGGGCTTATGTCCATGCGCTCCTCAAAGTCCATGTCCATCTGCTGCCCCTCAGCTATTCCAAGAACCATGGAGGAAACATCCTCAAGGATATCTCTCAGAACATCGTCGGAAACATCAATCCTTGACAGTATGTTGAAAGCGAGGGCAAACATAGCATCTCCTGCATTTATGGCCATTGCCTCGTCAAAGACCACATGCACTGTCTTAACCCCTCTCCTCAGCTCATCCCTATCCATTATGTCGTCGTGAACAAGGGTGAAGTTATGAATTATCTCCAGAGCTATTCCAAAAGGGAGCGCTCTTTTCCCCTCTCCTTTCTTAACAGCATCCGCACTTATCATGGCCAGAGCTGGCCTAAGCCTCTTTCCACCTGCTGACGGCAGATGCTCCATGGCCTTCCTGAGCCTTTGCTGGCCCACTATCTCAAAGCTTTTTCTCAGTTCCGATTCAATCTCCTCTTTTCTAAGGGCTATGGCCGTTTTTATGTCCAAATTTACACCTCCATCTGCTCAAACCAGTCTCTAAGTGCTCCGTGCACTATGAACCTTGAGTTCCTTAGGGATTGCACATTTCTCGCACCTAAAAGGAACATAGCCACTTTGAGCTCATTCATTATCCCTTCAATCTCCTTCATCACCGCCTCAGGCGATTCCATGGCAGGTTTAAGCAACCTTCTCGCAATTCCTGCTGCAGAAGCACCTAAAACAAGGGCTTTTGCCACATCAAGCCCGTTTCTTATGCCTCCTGTGGCTATTATCGGCAGGCCCACTGAAGCCTCTATAATGGATGCTGGAGTTGGAATTCCCCAGTCCCAGAACAGTCTTCCTAAATTGGCTTTCTCCTCATTTCCCTGCTCCAGCGCTCTGTAATACTCCACAGCTGAGAAACTCGTTCCGCTAAGACCGCCAACATCTATTCCCATGACTCCTGCTCTTTTCAGCTTTATGGCCACGCTTCTGGATATTCCTGCCCCAGTTTCCTTAACTATTACTGGAAATCTTCTGGAAAGCACGGATATCGCGCTTATGACTCCCTCAGCCCTTAAATCTCCTTCGGGCTGCACGGCTTCCTGAAGATAATTGAGATGCACAGCCAGAATGTCCGCATCAATCATTATAAAAAGCCTCTCTATCTCCTTATCGCTTATCCCCTTCCTCTTTTTCTGGTTTATGAGCTGTGGAGCCCCTATGTTCCCTATAAGCAGGGGTATCCTGTGCTCCTTAACCACTGAGTATGTCTCAAACAGCTCAGGGCTTTCAAGCCCCGCTCTCTGGCTTCCTACACCCATTCCTATGCCCAGCTTTTCCGCCGCTATTGCCAGATTCTCATTTATCCTCTTTCCAAGAGGTGTGCCGCCTGTCATCCCTGAGATTATTATGGGAGCGTTCAGCTTTATTCCGAAAAGGTCTGTGCTCAGATCT
>JALSOU010000022.1 GCA_026986305.1 Thermoplasmata archaeon
CATAATGTCCCACCTAAAGAGGGAGGAAAAAGAATCAATAGCGCGGGAAATAGGAAAAACAGTGGGAAAACTGCATTCTCATGGAATAATCCACGGAGACCTCACAACTTCCAACATGCTGTTTTACGATGGAAAAATAGCTCTGATAGACTTCGGTCTGGCTGAAATAAGCAGGGAGAAGGAAAGGATGGCTTCGGACCTCAGAGTTCTTAAAGAGGGATGGCGGAGTGCTCACTACGAGGATGAGGACCTGATAGACATAATATTTCAAAGTTATGAAAGCTCATGGGAGGGCGGGGAAGAAGTGATGAAAATCCTCAAAAAGGCTGAAAAAAGAAGGAGATATGTGAAAAAATAATCTTTTAAAGATATAAGAAAATCTCATATACCCAAAACACATGTTCCTGTGGATAGCTATGATGGTAAGGTGGCACGGACACGCATGCTTTGAGATTTCTGGCTCAAAGACCGTGGTTATAGACCCTCACGATGGGAAGTCCATAGGAATACCTGCGCCTTATGTCCGTGGAGATATAGTTATGGTGACGCACGACCACTTTGACCACAACGCCGTCAGGGTCGTGAAAGGCACACCTGTCGTTTTAGATTCCTTCGTTGGTTCAAAGGAGGTAGATGGAATAAGGATAGAGGGCATAGAGGAGGACCATGATGAAGTCGGCGGGGCAAAGAGAGGGAAGATATCCATATATCGCATAGAGATGGATGGGATGGTATTCGTGCATATGGGGGATATAGGCCATATTCCTGAAAAATCAGTTATCCAGAGGCTGAGGGGGGCTGACATGCTCTTCATACCTGTGGGAAATGTTTTCACCGTCGGTGCTGATGAGGCTTGGAAAATAGCGAAGGAAATCTCTCCGAAGGTTGTGGTTCCGATGCACTACCGTATAGGTGGTCTTTCCCTGTCTATAAAGCCAATAAACGGATTTCTCAAGAAGATGCCTGAGGACAGGATAATACGGGTGGGCAATAGCGTTGATTTTGAGAAGGAAGACCTGCCTGAAAGAATGGAGATGTGGGTATTTTCAATATGACATTCATAAGAAAATTTACTGATAAGGACATGGATGAGGTCTACTCCATAGCGAGATCCTCTCTGAGCACAGACTATGACCTTTCCCTTTACATATCCATATGGGAGCTCTGGCCAGACTGGTTTTTGGTCGCGGAGGAAAACGGAAAGGTTCTGGGCTTTCTTGCGGGGATGACTGAGGAATACGGAGCGCGCATCCTAATGATAGCGGTAAAGAAAAAGCATCGCGGTAAAGGGATAGGAAAGGCTCTTATGAAGGATTTCATAAACAGATGCAATGCTAGAGGAATAAGAACCATATCTTTGGAGGTCAGGAAAAGCAACCTTGGGGCAATAGAGTTCTACAAATCCCTCGGGTTCTACGAATATTCTCTGATGCCATCTTATTATGAGGATGGGGAGGATGCAATCATCATGAAGAAAAACCTTTGAGAAAGACTAATAAGGAGAATGCCATGGGGTAGCGTGAAACACCCTATGGTTCTGAGAGATCCAGTGCATGGCGACATCTTCCTCAATGAAGACGATGTGAGGATAATAGATACGAGGGAGATGCAGCGTCTCAGGGGTATTAAGCAACTGGGGACTGCCTACCTGATATATCCCGGGGCCCTGCATACGAGATTTGAACACTCCATAGGGACTATGCACATGGCCTCCAGAATCATAGATTCCCTGAGGCTCAACGGTGCCGACATCTCCGTAGAAGAAGAGCAAGTGCTTAGGGCGGCCTCACTTGTTCATGACATAACCCATGTTCCTTTCGGCCACACCTTTGAGGATGAAAGGAAGATATTTCCCAGACACGACAGAGATGAGAGGAGGGTCAGGGCATTTCTGAAAGAGGGCGAGCTCGGGGATGTTCTAAGAGATATGGGCATAATGGATGAGGTTCTAAGGGTTCTTTACGGAGATCACGGATATCTCTCTGAAATTGTAAAAGGAACCATATGCGCTGACCTTCTGGATTATGTCCGCAGGGACCTTTATTTCACAGGGATAAAAGGGGACTATGACGACCGCATATTCCGATATTTCACGCTTGAAGATGGAAATCTCGTCCTTAACATGGAAAAGAGCGGTGAACTAAGGAGAGATGCCCTTTCAACAATAATAGACATACTCCGCCTGCGATACATACTCACTGAGAGGGTGTATTATCACCATGCAAAAGCTTCATCAGGATCGATGGTCGCAAAGGCTGTTGAGTTTGCAGTGCAGGAAGGCAGGCTGAAAATGGAGGATATGTACTGGATGGGCGACGAAGAACTGCTGAATTATCTCATATCTCGTGGAGATAGGGAGAAAATCTTGGCCGAAGGTGTTAGGTACAGACGGCTTTACAAGAGGGTTTACATGGTTTCAGGGGAAAAGTACAGGGAGAAATTCGTACCGTACCATGTTTCTCCTCCTGAGAATCCAAAAGGAGCACTGCAGAACAGGGAGAGCGCGGAATGGGTAATCTCTTCCTCCCTTGGTCTGAGTCCTGAGGACATAATTATACATGCTCCCAGCATGGACATGCAGTTGAAGGAAGCTGATGTGATGGTAAAGGTTCCGAAAAAAGGGATTATTAATCTGAGTTCCATGGTACATGAAGTCCCTGAGATAAAGGGTTTTGTGGAGAATTATCGCAATTTATGGAAGTTCTATGTCTTCGCCAGCCCTGAGGCGATAAAGAAGGTTGGGAAGGAAAGGATAAGAAGGGCTTGTGAGAGGCACTTCGGTGTAGAGAGCGAGATGAGATAGAAAAAATGAACAGAAAGACGGGGTATTGAAAAAGCTTATAAATATCATTGCACATAAGCGCCCGTGAATGAGAGAAAGGCTAAAGGAGTTGTGGCAAACGGCTATCTCAAGTTCATAAAGAGGAAATAGGGCATAGAAGGTATGCGCTCCGCGAGAGAATACGCAGGAATTCCTGAAAATCTAAGGGATGGAGACTGGATTTCAATGAAAAAGACTGAGACTCTTCTGGAATGGATAGATAAAAACAAGGGCTTGGATTATGTCAAGGAGGCGGGAGCATACACAGGCAAGGACATGGGTATATTCAAGTATCTCTTTGCATCTGTAATGGGCATAGAAAACCTTCTCAAAAGAGCTGAATATAATTATAAAACGATATTTAATTTCGGAGAAATCTCAGTGGATTTGAAGGATAATAAAGAAGCTGTGGTTACCATAAAAGAGGCTCAAACAACACCTTATTCATGCATAGCATGGGAGGGCGCTCTCAATGGACTCATGGAAGTAACTAGGACAAACGGAACCGTTGAGCCTGTGAAAGCAGATAATGGGGATTGCAAGTATGTATTGAAATGGAAATAGGCATCATGCTCCAAACTTCTCAGAGAGCCCTGCAAGCTGCATCAGTATATTGAGAAGGTCTCCTCCTTTTATCCGGCCGATGCCTCCCTTTGCAGCAGCTCTCTCCCCAAAGACCTCAATATCATCCGTCCTAACCCCTTTTCCAGCTATGATTAGCGGAACAGGGTCTCCGCTGTGGTCCATGACATCGCAGGGAGTTGAGTGGTCTGCGGTGATTGCTATTATCGTGTTATCCAGTGCATCTTTAAGCACTTCCATGGAGGCATCTATCTTCTCAATGATGTTCTTTTTTCCTTCAGGGTCTCCGTCGTGTCCGAAGAGGTCTGGAGCCTTCATGTTTATCAGGACCATATCTCCTTTTTTAAGATAGTCCATTCCAGCCTCTATCTTTGCGGTGAAATCGCTGTCAGCGCTCCCTTTCGCACCTTTAACATCTATTATCTCCATTCCTGCCAGCCTGCACACGCCTTTCACTATTGAGACTCCGGCTATGGCACCCGCCCTTATATTATGCCTCTTTTCCATGGATTCAAGCCTTGGAACCACACCGGCCCCTCTGGGAAGCACTATGTTGGCAGGCATGAGCCCTTTTTCCATTCTTTTTAGGTTTACAGGGTGCTCTTTCAGGATTTCATAGGAGCGCTTAACGAATTCATTCACTATTTCAGCGGTTCTTTTTGCCTCTTCTGAGTCATCGAGAGCCTTTACTTTGTGTATTGGGCCAAGATCATGGGGGTCAGCGTCGCTTATTTTCGGAGATAGCCCATCTCCTCTAAGGACAAGAACAGCCCTGTGCTCCACAGATTCCTTGAAAATCACCTTAACGCCGTCTATTTCCATACCGTCAAGGGCCTTAGCAAGCTCATGCGTCCCTTCTCTTATCCTGCCGGCCCTTCTGTCCACGACATTCATCTTTTCATCAACTGTGGAAAAATTGCATCTGAATGCTATATCTCCGTGCTTTAGATCCAAGCCCTCTCCGGCCGCTTCAAAGGGCCCCCTTCCAGTATATACCTCATAAGGGTCATAGCCGAGTATTGAGAGGTGCGCTGTATCGCTCCCCGCCCTTATTCCGGGAGCTATGGGGTCCATAATCCCGCTGATTCCTATTTTTGCGAGAAAGTCCATGTTTGGCGTCTGTGCCGCTTCAAGCGGGGTTTTTCCTCCTAGCTTTTCCGAGGGCCTGTCCCCCATTCCGTCCAGAATTATGAGCATAAGCTTCATGGACATGGTAGGGCATAGAGAAGGGATAATAAGTTTTTCTGGAAATGGACAGAATAAGACAAAATCTTTATAATAACCCCCTTGTTTGGGCGTCCCAATGCCTTCCAGCCAAGAGATCAAGGAGCGCATCATAGAGCTCAAGAAGGAAAAAAATGCGGTGATACTGGCGCACAACTACCAGATACCTGACATACAGGATGTTGCCGACTTTCTCGGAGATTCTCTGGCTCTGGCCATGAAAGCTCAGGAGGTTGATGCGGAGATAATAGTATTCTGCGGTGTTGATTTCATGGCTGAAACCGCAGCTATTCTCAATCCTGATAAGAAGGTCATAATTCCAGATGCTGGTGCAAAATGCCCCTTGGCAGGTATGGTTGATGCGGAAGGGCTGAAAAAA
>JALSOU010000023.1 GCA_026986305.1 Thermoplasmata archaeon
GAGCTTGTGCATGTGCTGGTTTAAAAGCTGCTGTCTCTCAGCCAGCGCTCCCCTTCCAACATATTCAGCCCTGAAATGAGCTGTTAAGGAGTCCACAATCACAAGCCTTATGGGCTTCTCCTTGGCAATTTCAAAGAGCTTGTCCACAAGGAGTATCTGATGGCTTGAATTATAAGCTCTGGCAACATGTATCTTTTTTAGAACATCATCGGGATTTACCTTAATACCATATTTTTTAGCAGCACCTTCAACCATCTGAACTATCCTCTCAGGCCTGAAAGTGTTCTCCGTATCTATCATTGCCACCTCGCCTTCAAGCCCCCCATACTCCATAGGAAGCGTAGTATTCACAGCAAGCTGATGCATAACCTGAGTTTTTCCCGATCCGAACTCACCGAAGAACTCTGTTATAGACTCGGTTTCCACACCCCCACCCAATAGGTCATCGAAGTTCTTTGATCCAGTGGTGAGCTTTCTTATCTCTCTTCTCCTTTCCATTATCTCCATACCGCTCTCAAATTCCCCTATATCTGCGGCTTTCTTTGCTGCGTTGATTATCTTCGCCGCAACCTTTTCCCCAATCTCAGCGATCTCTGCCAGATTTTTCGGGGATTCAACAGCTATCGCCATTATGCTGTCATATCCAGCATCCCTTAGCTTCTCAGCGATTGCAGGGCCTACTCCGGGCAACTCTTCTATATCATCCATACTGTCACCGGGGGATTATCCCTGAGCATATTTATAAAGCTATTGAGGGGGTGAGTGAAAGTGAGGTTAATTTTAGTTAATACTATTTTAATTTAGATCACTGACCCGTCTAAATCCATCTGCCGAACAACTTTAAATATAACATATGCATATCTACCTAACGGTGATAGAATAATGAAAAAGAATGATAATATGACCATCTATTTTTGGATATTCCTTGAGGGGTTTATTCTTTATTGGGCATTTTTAATTGTATTTATTGTTCCGATAAATTATTTAAACGTTTTATACGTTTCTATTTTATCTGTTATATGGAGTTTAATTTATTTAATACTTATAATATTAAAATATAAAAAGCTTATTAGATAAAATCATTTTATTTTCTAATTATCATCCTCTCAACATCCCTCAAATCCCAGTACATTATTCCTTCGGAATCCATTTTTTCTATGCGCTTCTTTGTGAACTCTGCCTTTGAGACTAGAGGAACTTTTCCTTTCTTTTAGAAATTTCATCTCTTCTTTTCTGTTATAGAATATTACCGACCAGTAACTTACCGTCTGATAAGCTTTTTAATACTTTCCAATGGGGATGGCAGAACTCTCAGAATACCTTCCTCACAGGGCTCCAGAATGTGGAATTGCATTTATCACAATATGTTGCATCCTTATCCACCTCAGCTCCACATACCGGGCAGAAATAGCGCTCCTTTCCAGTGTAAAATGTGGTTCCACAATGGGGGCAAACCTCGGCATCAACAGGCACCCTCTCCCCACAGTTTCCACAGACATATACCCCTATCAGGAACTTAGCTCCGCAGTTAGGGCAGCGAGGGGTGGTGGCATCCACCTCAGCGCCGCATACCGGGCACATAAATGGCAAAGCCCTGTCTTTCCCGGGCTTTACAACAGAAACCGTCCTTTTGAATATGTTCTTAATCAGCTTTTTCACGGCCTGAAATCGCCTTATATTATAAGTATTTCTTTAGAAGCTCATTATGGTGGTTTGAGTCTCTTTTCCTCTCAGTTTCATAGCCTCTTTTACCGCATATTTTGCCCTTGCAGAGTCTCCTATTAGATACTCCACCTCTTTCTCATCTAATTCCATACGGTATATCATGGAGTACATGAATTCCTCATCCCTGTTGAACAACACCCTGAAATAGGGTAGAACATCTTGGAGCGCTCTCTCAGATGTTGTGTGCATATACTTTGCAATCTTTATACCCAAACTCTTTCTCACGCTCCTTATCCCTCTGCTCCTACCCATGGCCATCAGCCACTGTGGAAAGAAATTCCTCGGAAACCTTCCGCTTCTTCCAGATATGAGGGCAGCTGACATCTCCTCTGTAGCATAGGACCAAAGGGAATACTGACCCCTTCTGTATACCCTTGAAAGGAATACATCTGCCATTGAGAGCCTTTCATAGACCTCTCTGAGCTCTCTATGGCTTTCAGCTATTTTTGGAGCAAGCTCATCTATCCATAGCATCAAAGTGCCCGGCTCTTCTCCTAAATTCATGAGAATTCTTCTGGCTTCTGCTATGTTTTTAGACTCCCAAGCCCTGCTAAGAGCCTCTTTCAGGTCAAGCTCCCTGTCCCTAGCGCCTATCTGCATCATGTCTTCCGCAATTATTCCCGAATATGCAAAGCTCTGGAGGTCATTTATCGCGCCTCTAACATCTCCGTTTGACCTGTATGCTATCTCATGTATCATCTTTCTATCTATGCTCAGCCCTTCCTCCTCGGCTATTTTCATCAGGATATCTTCAACCTCATCCACAGAAGGCCTTTGAAACCTTATCACCTCAACAGGGGAATTTTTCCCTTTTTTAAACACAGAAGACCTTTTCTGAAGCTCATAGAGGTCATTTACTATGAGAATCATCGGCTGAGATCCTTTCTTTATCGCCTCAGCTATGGCCTGAACTCCACCTCTATCTTCTTTGCCCGATAGATTATCCGCTTCATCCAGAATTATCAGCTTTCTTTCCCCTTCTCTTGAAAGCACAAAACTGCCATCCTCTCTGAACCCCTCATTCAAGGCTCCTGCCAACACTATGTTCCTTACAATTTCACCGCTCCTTTTATCAGATGCATTGAGCTCTATGACGCTCCATCCTAATTCATTTGCTAGGGCCAGAGCGCTCGTCGTTTTACCGACACCCGGAGGACCAGCTAGAATAATGGCTTTTTTCCTCATTATTTCATCTTTAACATCCGCGCTCCTCTTCAGCGGAATGCCTTCCATCCACCCCTTTGCCCAGAGCTTCATCTTCCTTATGGCGCTCCGATTTCCCACCACCTCGTCAAGGGTCTTCGGCCTGTACTTCTCTGTCCATTCAAGCTCAGCGCTCACGGAACAGAATGGGTGATATGATTTAAATCTTTGGCGTCTGCGGTAGAGATTTAAGAGATATTCCTGCAAATTCCCGGTCATATATGCTGTTTATAGGTTTTCCATGCTATTCTCAGTTTCAGGAGATGCCTATAGAATTCTCTTTCCTATCAATAAGGCTCTTTTTTCCTGAAAATAAGTAGAGCTCCTGCGATTATGGATATGAGGAGCGCCACTATGACAGGGATAAATGAAGACTCTGGGCTTGGAGATTCTGGGCCATATATCACTGAGTTCTCAGCGCTCTCTATTGTTACGGTATGCTCTGAAAAATGTGGTATATAGAGCAAGAGCGCACGATCTCCATCTGAAACCGTAAGGTTGTATATAGCCTCATTTCCTGTGGAGAAGAGAGCATCGTAATAGCTGCCTTCCTTTACGCTCTCATTATCTAAAAGAACCCTCATTTTGGTGGCATTCATTGAGAGATGCAGGTAGATACACTTACCTTCACTGTCGCTGGATTTTATTGATAGTATTGCCCTTTTTTCCTCTATTTTCAACGGCTTTATGGATATGTTGTTGTATGATATGCTAGAGAATGCGCCCTTCATAACATGGGCTTCCGCACCTATTCTATGCAGTTCAAATGCGCTGGATATTGCGTTTTTAAATGCATCGGAGCTTTGTTCGTGATCTGATTTCATGTAAAACCTAATCTGAACGATATCTCCCTTTTCCATTTCAATTGTGATTTTGTTCCCTTTTAATTTCAAGGGAGAGTCGCTTATTATTTCAGCATGCACTCCGTTTTTCTCTATACTCGCTCCTTTATTCCCTATCTCGGCCCCATCAGACACAAAAATCTCGATATTCTTATGAGAAAAGGACTTGAGAACCAGAGAAGGCTCGGAGAAATTCCCTATTGATATATTGTAGAGAGGCGTCTGTATGTAAAGCTCGCCCAAGCTTATAGAATTCACCCAGTATGTAGGGGGCAGAAGGATTTTTTCTATAATGGGAACCCCATAGGCTTTGATCTCTTTTATCTCATATTCTGAGGAATCGAAGGAAAAGCTTATGTTGTTTCCGTTAAATTCCCCATTCCACCATCCAGTATAACTGACCCCTCCATATGAATGTCCAGATATAAAAGGCAGCGAGAGAGCGCATATTATCAGAAAGAGATAGCTTAGCCTCATCGCAGCTTATACCCATGCCCTTCCATATATACTCTTTGGTACAAATTTAGAACATCTATCTCAAATCCCTTCCTCCACCCAACTCCTACCCTCCAATTTTCCACAGGAAATGAAGGGGTCTCCCTCATCACCTTCCAGCATTGTCCATAAGAATCCATGAAACTATCATCAATGTGCCTAAAACCGTGGAAATAAGGATTTTTTCACCTACAAAGAAGTTTATCATTACGAACGAAAGGAACGGAGACAGATATATCAGCATGCTTATTCTCGCAGCGCTCTCCGCACTCTCCAGTGCTTTCAGCCAGAGTATGAATGTCAGGCCCATTTCAAATAGACCCACATAAATAGCCCCTGCAAGCCCGTCTGTTGGAGGAGGGGATGGAGATATGAAAAGATATAAAATTCCGATATATGCGGTTCCAAACAAAAATGACAGAAAGAGCTTTTCCACAGGATCTCTGCGCTCTTTCATGTTTAGAATCCAGAAGGATGCCCATATGAAGGCGCTCCCCAGCGCTAAGGCAACGCCTGAGAGCTCTGAAAATGAGGTAAAGGAACCTCTGCTGGAAATCATTACGACACCTGAAAATGCGATGATTATTCCCATCCATGTTTTAGCCCTTACTTTCTGCTTTAGTATGAGCACGGACATCAGGGAGAGAACGATCTGCCATGTGTAGTTCAGCGGCTGCGCTTCCTGTGCAGGGAGGATATCATAGGCCCTGAAAAGGACCGAATAGTA
>JALSOU010000024.1 GCA_026986305.1 Thermoplasmata archaeon
TCTGGTTATGATTATTCCGCCTATTTTGTGCTCTATCATGAGCTTGGATATTTCTCCAAGGGTTGAACCCGGCCCCACAAATATCGGATGCTCGTGCATTATGCTCTTGACAGGTATAATAACCTTCTCCTTATTTCCAGCGTAATCTCCCATACTTGCCCTTTCTTTCTCCCTTATCAGGAGATTGGCTATGTCCTTTACACCAACGACCCCTATCAGCTCTTCGTTGTCATTTACTACGGGAACAGCCTTTATGTCGTATCTGTTCATTATTTCTCTGACCTTCATTATATCATCGTTTTCCTTTACCACAACAGGGTCCTTGCTCATGACCTCTTCAGCCTTTATGGATGCGATTTCATCAACCTCGGGAACTACCTTCATTATAGACCTTCTTGTAACCACCCCTATGATCTTCCCTTTTTCCTCAACAGGTATTATCCTCAGACCTGATGAAAGAAGGGTTTCGCACGCTTCTATGAAGTTATTCTCCGGTGAAAGAGACGGAGGAACACTCATAAGATGCTCAACTTTGGCGTATGTGGGTATATTTCCCCTTTTTATTACCATATCATAGCTGATGACACCCACAGGTTTCTTGCCGTCCAACACCACGGCTTCCTGCACATCCTTGTTTCTGAGCTTTCCGAGAACAGAGGATATGGTGTCTCCTATCTCTATCTTTTCGTATTTTTTCTCCATGAACTCTCTTACTTTCAGTATTTCGGCAGATACCATTTTATCACCGCCTTTTTCCCTTAGGCCATTACCTTTATTAATTTTGCTGAGAAACTTACTAAAAAGTCCGTTGGGAGAATCTCTTTTTTGAAGAAATGCTTAAATACTGGAATTCGAAACTATGAGGCAATGGAAAGAGAGTACTCTGTGACAGCGGATAGATATGTGAAGTCTGTCACAATCGGTGTAATAGCGCTCTTAGCCTCATTTTTTGTCCTTATCCCGCTTTACATCTATGTGAAAAAAGGTAATTTTTCTGATATTTATTATGTCATAGCTCTTATGCTTGCCCTCTATATCCCAATAATTCTCGGTGCGTGGGCGTATTCCCCTCAAAAATACATAGTTTCAGATAAGGAAATAATCATAAAAAGACCGTTGAAAAGCATAGAAATTCCAGTTGAAAGGATAAGTAGGATAGAAAAAAGTGATTTGAATGCTATGAGAGCGCTGAGGCTCTTCGGTAACGGGGGCCTATTCTCAATCACTGGGAGGTTTTGGAGCAAAGAGCTCGGGACCATGTATTTCTACGCTAAAAACAGAAATTATGTACTCATACATGCTGATAAACTCTATGTTCTAAGTCCTGATAAAAGGGATGAATTTATAGAGCATCTCAGGGGGCTGATGTGATGGTTTCTCTAAAAGACTGCATAAAGGAGATCTCAGGAGGGGTTTTGATAGAAATAGATGTGAGCCCCTCAGCAAAGAAGACTGAATTTACAGGTATAGACCCGTGGAGAAAGAGGATAAATATGAGGGTCGGAGCACCGCCTCAGGATTTCGGTGCGAACAGGGAATTGATAAGGTACCTCGCAGAGATTTTCGGTGTTAAGGAGAGAGATGTTAGCATAGTTCACGGGGAGAAATCGCGTAAAAAAAGCGTGTTTCTTCCTGTAACACTTGAAAAAGCTTTGGATGTTATTGAAAGGGAGATGGGATAGCTGATGGACGATGGGAAAAGGCTTGAGGAAATCATGAAAGTTATAGATGATCTCTCTTCAATATCGGATGAGGAAACCATATTGGTGGAAGGAATAAGGGACATGGATGCTCTTAGATCACTCGGAATCTCGGGCAATATAACGGTTCTTAACCACGGAAAATCCATAGTTGAAACATGCGAACTCGTGGCTGAGAGCTTCTCTGCAGTCCATATTTTGACCGATTGGGATAGAAAGGGAGGGATTCTTGGAAGGATGGTCATAGAGCAGCTAAAAGCCCTGGGTGTCTCTTATTCAATGGAGGAAAGGAAAAAAATATCATATCTTTGCAAAAAATACATAAAGGATGTTGAGAGCCTGCCTGAGCTGATAATCAGGCTAAGCTCTGGAGCTACCACTTATCTATGGAGATAAGTTTCACCCAGAAGACAAGGGTCCTTCCTTTGGTTACATCGTTGTAATCTATGGTGTATGTCCCGGCGCTCTCATTCACATCTGTTAGTATGAATGTTTTGTCCCCTCCAGAGGCGAGGGCCTTTTCATATAGGGACATGTTGCTCCTTTTAAGGAATATCTGGGCATCGGTGTTGTCTTTCAGGCTTCCTTTCACCCTGAATATCTCGCTTTTATCCACTAGGTGTTTAACTGTTATCGTGCCGTTGCCTCTGTCCGCTGAGCTGTCTATGTTGAGAACTTTCACATCCCAAGCTATGCTGTGGTATATTGAATTTATCTCGGGATCATTCCTCACAACTGCTGAATTGTTGAGGACAACCTCCACAACCATTGGCCAGTGATATATTGGGTTCTCAACAACCATTCCAACTTCAGGGCTTTTATCAAAGAAAAGCTTGAACTGCCCCACGCTGTATGTCTCTCTCATCCTTATTTTTTCAACAATCGGCAGGGTTTTTATTAGATTCTTATCTCCATAACCGTATCCTTTTTCAGGCGGAACGATGATGGTCTTTGTATCGCCGACCTTCATTCCAATCAGTCCTTCGCTGAACCCATCCACCACCTTTATGTAACCACCATCGCTCTTACCTTCAACATGAACCCTCAAAGGCGTGTATAAATCCTTGGATTTCATCTTGAATGTGGCAACTTTTGGATAGGTGATGTTGTCAACTGCAACCTTGTAGATGGAAGTGTCAAAGACGAGGCTCCCGTATTTGGGCTCAAGCATCCCTATGTATTCAACCTGAACCTTTGATCCCGCTCTCACTGTTTTCTCTTCCACTCCCTTGCTTGGAGCGAGAGCTATCTGGTATCCTGCGAAAACGATTATCGCAACCACTATCAGGCTGAGTGCAACCATGCTTTCTCTTTTCATTGAATCTCTCCGATATCGGTAGAGCATAAATAGTTTGCCATAAAGGGTTTTATTCCACAGGCCAGAGCGGTAGTATGGTTCTTCCATGTGCTTCGTTTATTACCTGAGCCATGGCCGTGTATATCGCCGAGAATCCGCAGAATATGCCCTCATAGCCTGCGATTACGGTTATAGTGGATATCCCTGTCGCTTCGCCTATTGCTAGAAGGAAGAACAGAACCGTAAGGGAGAGGAACACGGTTTGGAGCGCTCTGTTTGTTTTAAGCGTGCCTATGAACATCAGGCCTGTGAAAATGCCCCACATTATCAGGTATGCAACAATACCGCCTACTGTTGGCGCAGCAACATCTATTCCCATTCCGGGGAGCATAACCAGTCCAACGAAGCTGAGCCAGAACAGCCCATAGGATGTGAACGCTGTTGTTCCAAAGGTGTTTCCCTTCTTCCATTCCATAATTCCGGCTATTATCTGCGCTAGGCCTCCGTAGAATATGCCCATTGCCAGAATCATGCTTCCAAGTGTGAAGAGACCAGCGTTGTGAAGGTTCAGGAGCACTGTGGTCATTCCGAATCCCATGAGTCCGAGGGGCGCGGGATTTCCGGTTGAATCCTTTATCTTTACCTCGTCCATGTTTATTCCTCCTTGTCAGATGTCCGCGCTACTTAGAGGTATTATAAAACATTTGCCTTCAGCTTCCAGACATCCTCAGGTTCTATGATGCCTTTCTCGGTTATGAATCCTTTAACATATCTCGCAGGAGTTACATCAAAGGCTGGATTCCTCGCTTTTGAACCCTCAGGAGCTATCCTGCAATCCTGAGCATATAGAACCTCATTTTCGGAGCGCTCCTCGATAACTATATCATCTCCTGAATCTATGCTCAGATCAAAGGTGCTTAGAGGAGCTGCAACATAGAATGGTATGTTGTTTTCCTTTGCCAGAACCGCTTTTTCATAGGTGCCTATCTTGTTGGCAAAGTCCCCGTTTTTTGCAATTCTATCCGCACCCACGATAACCATATCCACCTCGCCTTTCTTCATGAAATATCCAGCCGCATTGTCCGCTATAATAGCATGATCTATCCCTTCATTCAGGAGTTCCCACGCTGTTAGGGATGCTCCCTGAAGCCTCGGCCTCGTCTCATCAATCCACACGAATATCCTTTTTCCATCTCTGTGTGCGAAGCGCATGGGTGCTAGGGCTGTTCCATAATCAACCGTCGCCAGAGCCCCGGCATTGCAGTGTGTGAGTATCCTCATCCCATCCTCTATCAGTTCATTCCCATACCTGCCAATCCTCTCGCAGGCGTCAAGGCTCCCCATAACATAACTCTCTGCCGCTTCTTCAGGATTTTTCCCCTCTCTTATGGCATCAAGCATGTAGTCAACAGCGTGGAAGAGGTCATGCGCTGTGGGTCTGGTGGATTTAAGCATCTCAGCCGCTCTCTCAACCTCCCTTTCATGGTATCCCAGAACCATGCCATAAACCGCAGCAGCGCCTATCGCCGGAGCTCCTCTCACAACCATGTCCTTTATGGCAAACGCAACCTCGGAGTATCTGTTAGCTTCATAGGTTTCTATGGAATGGGGGAGCTTTCTCTGGTCTATGAATCCCACGGAGCGATTTTCGCGGTCGTACCACACGGAGCGCATATCTAGGACAGAATCTCCTATCTTCACCTTCATTATTTCACCTCATCCCTTAAGCATCCTCTTGACCATCTCCATCTGTCTGCTGTTTCCCACCATGTAAAGCACATCTCCCTTTGAATAGCCAGCATCAGCGATCCTCATTTTTCTCCCTTTTCTTATGGCTATTACTTTTACGCCTGAGATCTCTATATCGCCCACAGATCCGCTTTTTTCAGCCTTTATGCTGTGCAGTTCCATGCCGTTTCCAAGGTATATCCTACCGCCCTCTTTAGTGTATTTGAGCGCTCCGTTA
>JALSOU010000025.1 GCA_026986305.1 Thermoplasmata archaeon
CAAGGTTCAACTGGACAGATATAACTAAGAACAAGACCGGGTCCTACAAAGAGGGCGCTGCCACAATTTATGAAGGAGATACCGTGAAGTTCGATGCTAGCCCATCCTATGATCCATCAGGCTTCAAGGAGAACGGCAGCATAGAGTCATATTCATGGCAGATAAAGAAGGGAGACAAGGAGCTTTACAACTCAACAGAGAAAACCTTCATGTACACATTCCAGAGCGCTGGGGATTACACCATAACCCTCAATGTTACCGACATGTCAGGAAATTACAAGTCTGTTAGCAAGCTCTTTACTGTTAAATACGGACCCAGACCTAAGCTTGTTGTGGAAAATGTCACACTCTCAACAGACACTCCTGCAGAAGGAGATACGATATACATAATAGCGAATGTCTCAAACAACGGAGATGCGGCGGCAAACAGCCCCAGCATAACCTTCTATGTGAACGGAGAGCCAGTTAACGGAGAGCCCAAGTTCTACAAGTATGTGAATGGAAGCCTTGTGGAGACAAATGCCACAATTCCAGCACACGAATACAGGATAGTCAAGATGGCATGGACACCAGCTCAGGGAACCTACACAATAAAAGTGAATGCCACAGATCCAAACGAGCCTCCGAGCATAGCTGGAATGGGAGAATCCAATCCTCTGAAAGTGGTTGTCGGTCCTGCTGCATGGAAGGGCATGATACCGATAATCGTGCTCATAGTGGTCATAGCAGCAATAATCGGAGTTTACTACGCATACAGCAGAGGAATGGGCCCATTCGGTGAAGGCGAGAAAAAGAAGGAAAAGAAGAAATAAACCCATTACCCATAAATTCTATTTTTCCTGTAAACCCTTATATTCCTGTGATATTTTTGCACCATGGAGCTGCACTTCATAACAGGCAATGATAACAAGGTAAAAGAGGCCAGAAAAAAGCTATCTCCTTTGGGATACGAGGTAATCCAGAAGGACATGGACCCTCCTGAGATTCAGGCAGATTCCCTTGAAGAGGTTGCCATGTTCTCAGCTGAGTGGGTGAGGGAGCGCTCTCCAACCCCATTTTTTCTGGAGGATTCTGGATTCTTCGTGGATGTTTTGAACGGATTTCCCGGCGTCTATTCTGCCTATGTCTTCAAGACTATTGGCTATATGGGGATTCTCAGGCTCATGGAAGGCATAGAGGATAGGGATGCGAGGTTCATGGCTGTGATAGCATACTACGATGGAAATGAGATACATCTTTTCAGGGGTGAGGTTCTGGGCAGGGTTTCCTACGAACCCAGAGGAGATGGGGGTTTCGGATATGACCCTATATTCATACCTGATGGAGAAAGCAGGACATTTGCGGAGATGAGCCCAGAGGAGAAGAACATGTTTTCCCATAGAGGTAGAGCGCTGGAATCCTTTATCCGTTATCTGGAGGAAGGGGTATGAGGTATGTTGTGGCGATAACAGGAGCATCTGGCGCAATATATGGGATAAGGCTCCTTGAAGTATTGGAAGGGGAGAAGTACTGCATAGTTTCTGAAAACGGCCTGAAGATAATGGAGTATGAGACTGGAAAAAATATGGAATACCTCAAAGCTCTGGCAAAGGTTTACAGGGAGAACGAGATGGAAAGCCCTGTTGCCTCCGGAAGCTTCAGATTCGATGCCATGATAATCGCCCCTGCATCAATGAACACCGTGGCAAAAATAGCCCATGGAATAGCTGACAACCTCATAACAAGGGCGGCATCAGTGGCATTGAAGGAAAGGAGGAGACTGGTTATTGTTCCGAGGGAAAGCCCGGTGAGCGCAATACAGCTGAGAAACCTCACGATTCTGGCGGAAAACGGTGCTGATGTTGTTTTACCCTCACCCGCATTCTACACTAGGCCGAAAACAGTTGAAGATATGGTGGATTTCGTCGTGGGAAGGGTTCTGGATGTTTTAGGGGTTGAAAATGGGCTGTATAGGAGATGGGCCTCTCAGTAAAACTATTAAATCCTGTTTCTATGTCGTGCCGATACCGTGAAAGTGAGACTTATAAGATACACACCTGACCCTGAAAGAGTAGTAGCGATGGCTGCAAAGAGCTGCCATACGGTGGATATACCTGAGATGGATGAGCTCAGTGATAAGGAGATAAAGGCCATAATAAGGATAACAAGGGATGCAGGGCATCACAGCGTCATGGAACATGCTAGTTTTACCTTTGCGATAGAGGATGTATCCAGAGCCCTAACCCATCAGCTCGTGCGCCATCGCCTAGCATCGTATTCCCAGCAGAGCCAGAGATATGTTAATTTAAAGCCATTGGAGTATGTTATCCCACCCACAATTTCAGGAAAAAAGGAGGCAGCGGAGAAATACAGAGAAGTCATGGACTATCTAGAAAAGAGCTATCAGGAGCTTGTGGATATGGGAATACCTCTGGAGGATGCCAGATACATACTTCCCAATGCCACTCACACCAATATAGTGGTAACCATGAATGCTAGGGAACTCTGGAACTTCTTCACCCTGAGGACCTGTATGAAGGCCCAGTGGGAGATAAGAACCATGGCTTACATAATGCTCAAACAGGTGAGAGATATAGCACCCACTCTTTTTGAAAATGCAGGGCCTGCCTGCCTGAGAGGTCCATGCCCAGAGGGTGAGAGGGAATGCGCTGAGAGGGTGAGGAAAGGACTGCTTAAGGGGGGAAGGAAATAGAGCTCACAGACGAGTATGTTGACAGATACATAGATATAACAGGGAGAGCGCTTAAAAAGGTGAAAATCATAGCTCCTGAGCCATCTTATGCCAGGGATATCGCAGAGGATTTTCTAAATATGGCTAGGTCCTATTATGAGGATGCGAAGCATTTCAGGGCGAACGGCGATATGATAAACGCTTTCGCAGCTGTGAACTATGCCCACGGCTGGCTGGATGCAGGCGCTCGCTTGGGGCTCTTCGATGTCGGTGGTGACTGGAAGCTTTTCACCCTCAGAAAGTAGCTGAAAATAACTATATACCCGGCTATTTCGCCCTGTGTCAAGGCTGAGATGGAAAAAGAGCCTGCTCTGGTGCAGGAACTGCAATGTCCCGCTCATAGGTGACAGATGCTCCTCATGCGGTGAAGAAGGGTTTAGGGTAGAGCTCACACCTCCGGGAGATGTCAGGCCTGCCTTTGAATACGATGTGAGTATGATAAGGAATATTCTGGACAGGCAGTTTGGAGATGGCTGTGGGGTAGAACTCCTACCTGAAAACAAGGTTTTTTTGCTGAACAGAGCGCCTGCAGAGGACCGAATGGATGAGATAATAGTTGACGGAAAAGTGGTGGCCTCTCTTTATTACGACATATTCTCAAAAAAACCGCATTTCAAGGTGCTTCTACGCATGGAAGGCGCTCTCCGAATAGCAGATTGCGTGAGAAAATCGTGGGTTATTGTAGATGAAGGCGCTGTGGAGCCAATACTGAAAAGCTCCAATGCCATGGCTGTTGGAATAGTTGATATGGATATGAGCATAGAGAAAGGAGATGAGGTCATAGTTTTTTCACCTGATAGAAGGGTTATAGCTGTGGGAAGGGCCATGATGAGCGCCAGAGAAATGAGAGGAGCTGATAGAGGTGTTGGAGTAAAGGTGAGGTCCAGATTCAGCAGAGGCCCTGAGATTCTGAAAGGTGGGCAGAGATGGGATGATGTTCTCAAGGCAAATGAAAAAGCCATTGAAAGGAATGTGAGAAAATCCGTGGAATTTCTGAGGAGGAGCGCTGAAAAATACGGGCTCCCTGTGGTTGTTTCGTACAGCGGGGGAAAGGACTCCTTGGCATCGCTTCTTCTGGCTCTGGATGCTGGACTGAGACCAAAGATAATGTTCCTGAACACAGGGATTGAGCTGCCAGAGACCGTGGAAAATGCGAAAAAAACCGCAGAGAAATACGGGCTTGAACTTGAAATCATAGATGCCGGCGATGCTTTCTGGCGGGGTCTTGAGGTATTCGGTCCTCCTGCTAAGGATTACAGGTGGTGTTGCAAGGCATGTAAACTGGGCCCTACAACGCTTTTCATAAAGGATAGGTATCCTGATGGCATACTTTCCATAATAGGCCAGAGAGCATACGAGTCTGAGGCTAGGGAGAGAAAAGGGAACGAGTGGGAGAACCCGTGGGTTAAGAAGCAGATAGGCATATCACCCATACAGAATTGGAGCGCTCTCCATGTATGGCTCTACCTCTTCCAGAAAAAGGCAGAGTGGAATCCGTGGTATGAGCGGGGGCTTTACAGGATAGGCTGCTATCTATGCCCATCAAGTGATCTGGGTGATGCCGCCATATTGAAGGAACAGTTCACAGGTTATTCTAGATGGGAGAGATATCTGAGGGATTATGCAGATGAAAAAGGCCTCGGTGAAGAGTGGCTCAGATATGGTCTGTGGAGGTGGAAAAAGTCTCCGGGCTGGGTTAAGGGCAGGGGAATTGAGTTCAAAGGCATAAAAAGAGCCTTAGGAGTCTATTTTTCAGGAGAAAACCCAATAAAAACCTCTCTTGATCTTGATATTGAAAGGGTAAAGTCATTCGCTTCAATACTTGGAAAATGGGAGGAAAGGGATGGAACGGTTGAGGTGGAAGGCATATGTGTGATAGGAAATAGTGAGATAAAAATAATTGACGAGAATCACAGAGAGATCGTTAAAAAGGTAGTTGAGCAGGCTGTCAATTGCATAGGTTGCGGAGTCTGTGTAGGACGATGTCCTACAGGCGCTCTCTCAATAGTTGAATTAAACGGAAAGAGGATCGCAAAGGCAGATCCTAAATCTTGCGTTTCATGCAGGGAATGCCTGAAAGGCCCTTGCCCTGCGAGGGATTTCAACCCTGCTAAGGGCTGAAAATCGTATATTTAGCGGCTTTTTCCACCTTTTTGATGTATTGCTCAGGGCTTGCCACCAGCACACCCCATCTATGCACATTTCTCCTGCGGAGGGCCT